>JAISDJ010000042.1 GCA_031264865.1 Tannerellaceae bacterium
ATAGACCACGGAACCGGTATTGTTATCGGGCAAACAACCATTATCGGAAACCATGTCCGTTTATATCAGGGAGTAACCTTAGGCGCCAAAAAATTCAAATACAACGACGAAGGATTACCCATAGACATCCCCCGTCATCCTATCATAGAAGATAACGTTATTATCTATTCCAACACCTCTGTACTGGGCCGTATCATTATCGGCCGAAACTCCATCATAGGCGGTAACATCTGGCTTACCTACGACGTCCCGCCAAACTCAAAAATCCTCCAGTCCCGTGCCTCTAAAGGGTAATTAAGTAACATTCTTATTCCAATAAGAAGTCTTCCATATTATCAGGCGTGATAACGGAAAAAGTACTACCCGGATAATTTTCCAGAAACTGTTTAGGTACTTTATACTTTGCAGAAAGATTCCATTTAAACTCAAATGCATGGATTTGTCCGTCGCCTTCTTCTATATAGTCAATTTCTTTTTGATCGGTTGTTCGCCAAAACCAACTGTTTCGCCACAATAAATCATAGTCCAGTTTCTTCCGCCTCTCGGAAATAATATAGTTTTCCCACAATGCGCCAAGATCATGACGGCTTTCTGCAAAGGAAAAATCAGCAATGATTGCATTACGTATACCATTGTCGTAAAAGTAAATTTTCTTACTACTTTTCAATTCGTTTCTGAGATTGCGACTAAATGAACCCAAACGAAAAATAACAAAACATTGTTCCAACAATACGATATATTTCTCAACAGTCTTTGTATCCAATCCGCTAATTTGCCCTAATTCAGCGTAAGATACTTGATTTCCGACTTGAAAGGCGACAGCCTGTAAAAGTTTCAGAAGCTTTTCCGGCTTTTTGATTTGTTCCCACATCAGGATGTCTTTGTACAGATAACTATCCGAAAGCTGTTTCAGAATTTCTTTTTCATTCCCCGGATTGTTCACTACATCTGGATAGTATCCATATACTAAGCGATGGGGAAGCAGTCTTTTCTCATCTAACAGTCCATGATGCTGAACCATCTCTTCAAAGGAGACAGCATACATTTTGTATTCCCATTTCCTGCCGGTAAGAGGCTCGTTTATCTGATTGGCTAAATCAAAAGACGAGCTACCTGTTGCAATAAGTTGTATTTCGGGTAATTCATCCGTTATCAGTTTTAGTTTTAAACCTATCTCTTTTATGCGTTGCGCTTCATCAAGTACTACATACTTTTTATTGCCGAAAATATATTTTAAACGAGTAGATGAAATATTTTCAAAGAGGTTTTGCACATCTAATTCATCCCCATTGAGCCAAATCATTTCATCAGAACCTTTAAAAAGCTCTTTAATCAAAGTCGTTTTACCTACCTGCCGAGCTCCCATTAACAGGATGGCTTTACCTTTATTCAGCTTATCCTGAATCCGGTTTCCTACTATTCGATGTATCATGCCGAATCTATTTTACTTCAAAAATACAATAAGTTTGGAATTGAATCCACGAAATAGCCAATATTTTCGGAATAAACATTCAAACTTGCGGGCTTGATTTCATGTACATTGGCTGATGATTTCTTGTTTTGTATACTATAATTTTCATATTTTTGCCTTATCAATTTTAACCGATCACGAGCGTGAGCATGGCTGTTCACAGAGGTGAACCGAATCGATCACAGGGGTGATCGTATCCGTTCGCCTAGGTGATCAGTTGAAGATATAGTAAACCAAACAATAAATAATCATAGCCCATATTATCCATCGTGAGTTCTGTTCCTTACGCCGGCCACCACTACCACCTCTATGAACCAGTAAAAGAAAACTACGGCCGGTGAAACGATGACGTTTCACCCTCTATCCCGCTCCGGCAAACGTTTCTTGGCAGGTAAGTGAAAGATGAAACGTGTTTTATCTCAAATTACTTAGAGAGTGAAAAAAATAGAAAAAGGAAATGAAATCACCCAAAAGAAGTATATTTGTAACTATAAAATTATTGCTGAATAAAATCTAAACAAACGACTTTTAACGTATGAAAAACCTTTTGCTTATAATGTTCTTTTTGAGAATAAGTATGTTAATTTCCTGTCCATCATATGTCCTCTATCCGGAAGTGATGCAGCAGGCAGAACGATGTATCTCTCAATTCCCTGGCAGCGCCCTTAGTTACTTTGCCTTGCTCGATTCTTCCATTCAAAATGAATCACAGGAGACGCGTATGTATTATGGAATGCTTCTTACAAAAGCTCGGGATAAAATGTATATTAAACATACCTCCGACTCACTGATGAAAGAAGTGGAATCGTATGGCGATGTAGATAAATTAATGGAAGCCTGTTACTATTTAGGCTCTGTTTACTGGGATATGAATGATACACCACGCGCAGTAACTGCTTTCCAACAAGCGGCCAAGATAGGAAAGAATAGTCGGCGGTATGATATTTTAGAGCGCATGAATGAAAGTCTGGAACTGGAAGATTTGATAGAGAAGATTACCCGAACCGAAGCCATCGGCAAAATAAATGTATCTTATAACTATCAACTCATGGAAGAGCAAAACGTAAAATTGGTAAAGGATAACAAAGCAAAAAGCAGGCTATTGATTGTTGGCACAATTTTTACGACAATGATCATTTATTCCTATTTTCGTTATGCAAAAAAACAAAAGCGTATCGTCAGGGAACAGGAAACTCAGATTGCACAAAATAAAAAGAATTTATTAGAGTTAATCCTGAAAGAATCGGACATATACCAGTTATTCCATCAGGCGTCGTATCGGCATGATATAACTATTACTGTGGAAAACTGGGCAGAACTGCAAGAAATGATTGATAAAACGTACAATGGATTCACAAAACGAATCTATGCGTTGTATCCAAAAATATCTGAACACGAACTCTATATTTGTTATATGATCAAGATTCATATTCCGGTGAAAGATATTGCCAAACTCCTTAACCGTTCCACCTCTGCAATCAGTAATTCGCGTGTCCGCTTGTATAAAAAAATATATAGAGAAGAAGGGAAACCGAAAATGCTGGATAAATTTATCATTGATTTATAAACTATTACATTAAGGGAACAAAGTGTGAACAAAATGTGAACGATGTTTTACCAATTATTAGAATCTTTAATCCTAATTTTGTTATTGAAGACTAAATTTAATGCAAAACAATAAAAATCAGACATAAACAAAAATAGACAAGCATCATGCATCTAAAACAATTATTCTTTTTAGCAATTATATTATTTTGCGGAAGTTCCTGTAAGGATGATACGAAACCGGGGCATATTAGCAGAATAGGATTAGAAACCTTTTCTATTAAATTGTCGGAGAGGAAAGATTCTGCCACAGTTAAAACAATAGAGCCGTCATGGGATATTTATAGCATACTAATTGAAAACGAAAAAGAGATCAATAACAATTATATAAAGCATTTTCCTAATGGCAGCATAATATCAGTCTTGTGCGACACAATGACTTATGAATGGCTTACATTGATAAAAATCTCTCCTGTGGAACTAAAAATCATTGCAGAAGAAAATCCTTTGGGTACTGTCCGTTCCGCAACAGTTGAATTATTGGGTGGCGTAGGTTATTTCGGGGAAAATTTGCAGGTAAGCCAGACAGGAAAACAATAGGAATGAGAAAACGCTGAGAATCGTGCTTTTGGGGGTTGCTCTCGCTTATCATTTTCAATTGTAAGAAATATCATACACTTTTAACGATGTATGCTGTTCGGTGAATAGCGTACATCGCTTTGTATGTAGGAAGCGTAATTTAATTTTTCCCGTAATTGATTATATAATTTGAGGATAATTACGTATGTTTGCTTCGTATAACGCCATTACGGAATTAATCTTTAATTGTAAAGCCATGAATGTAGTAAAGACGTTAGACGATCTTATATGCGTACGCGACTCATTAGGTGTTTTTTCCGAGTCGAATCATCCTACTGAATTAGTGGAGATTAAAGTTTCTATGGCTACTTGTGGAATAGCTGCCGGAGCCAAAGATGTGAATAGATATCTGATTGCTTTGATGGAGCAGGAACAAATACCAGCCAGCATTGTTCAAACCGGGTGCATGGGGTATTGTTATGCGGAACCTACTATTGAGGTAACGTTGCCGGGGGGCGAACCGGTTGTTTTTGGTTATGTAAATAACGCAAGGGTAGACGATATTGTAACCCATTATATCCGGCAGGGTACCATGCCGGAGAATACAGCATGGATTAAAGACAGGGTACAAACGGACAGTGATTCTTCGCCTCGGCAATTACATATAGCTCTTAGAAATTGCGGACATATTGATCCGGAGAATATTGACGATTATATCAAGGCCGATGGTTATTTAGCTTTAGGTAAAGCGTTGACGCAGATGACGTCCGACGAGGTGATCAAGACAATTATAGATAGCGGCCTGCGAGGGCGGGGAGGCGGAGGATTTCCTACCGGATTGAAATGGCAGATTACCCGTCGGGCGGAGGGTAGTCGAAAATATGTTGTTTGCAATGCCGACGAAGGTGATCCGGGCGCTTTTATGGATCGGTCTATATTGGAAGGCGATCCGCATACCGTTATTGAAGCGATGGTTATAAACGGTTATTGTACGGGTGCTGATAAAGGAGTGATCTATATACGTGCTGAATACCCCTTAGCCGTTGAACGCCTGAAGGTTGCTATGAAGCAGGCAAAAGAATATGGTTTTCTTGGCGAGTGTATCTTCGGAACGGACTTTTCTTTTGATATTGAGATTCGGTATGGCGCCGGTGCTTTTGTTTGCGGAGAGGAAACGGCGTTGATTCATAGTATGGAAGGCGAGCGGGGAGAAGCGTCGGTAAAGCCGCCTTTTCCCAGTGAGAAGGGCTATAAGGGTTTCCCTACAAATGTGAATAATGTAGAAACATACGCGAATATTCCGGCTATTATTTTGAAAGGGGCGGATTGGTTTAGCGCTATCGGTACCATGAAAAGTAAGGGGACAAAAGTGTTTGCTTTAGCTGGAAAAATCAATAAAGTCGGTTTGGTGGAAGTACCGATGGGTACCACGTTGCGCGAAGTTATTTTTGAGATAGGCGGTGGTATTAAAGACGGGAAGAAATTCAAAGCTGTTCAAACCGGTGGCCCTTCGGGTGGATGCCTAACCGAAAAGCATCTCGACCTACCGATTGATTATGATAATCTGTTGGCGGCAGGTTCGATGATGGGTTCGGGTGGGATGATTGTTATGGACGAAGACGACTGTATGGTTGCTATGGCGCAGTTTTATCTTGATTTTTCCGTAGAAGAATCTTGCGGGAAATGTACTCCCTGCCGGATTGGCAATAAGCGGTTGCACGAAATATTGCAAAAAATTACGTCAGGCGTTGGAGAGGAAAGCGATTTGGAAAAGCTCCGTAATCTGGCAATGGTTATAAAAGATACGGCTTTATGTGGTTTGGGACAAACGTCTCCCAATCCGGTATTGTCTACAATGGATAATTTCTACGACGAATATATCGCCCATGTGTGCGATCAGACTTGCCCGGCTCATCGATGCCGAAAGCTCACTCAGTATTTTATCGATCCCGAGAAATGTACTGGTTGTACATTATGTTCCCGCGCCTGTTCTGTAGACGCTATAAAAGGAGAACGAAAAGCGCCTCATGTGATAGACCCGATCCTTTGCGTGCGTTGCGGAACCTGTTTTGATAAATGTAAGTTTGGTGCGGTATATGTTCATTAATACGTTAAGCCTGTACAAATGAAAACGATAAAATTAGTCATCAACAGAAAAGAACTGGAAGTTCCCGCCGGTACCACCATCCTCGAAGCGGCAAGAAGTATTGGCATTCGTATTCCTACCTTGTGCCACATGAAACTGGAAGACTTGCATTACGAAAACAATCCGGGTTCGTGCCGGATTTGTGTAGTGGAAGTAGAAGGCCGGAGAAATCTGGCGCCGGCCTGTAAAACGGAATGTACCGACGGGCTTGTGGTAAAAACATACACCCCGCGTGTGATGAATGCCCGGCGGACTATCATGGAGCTGATTCTTTCCAACCATCCGTTTGAGTGCCTTACATGCAGCAAAAACGGTTATTGTGAATTGCAGACCATAGCACACGATTTAGGTATTCGTAAGGTGAGGTATCCGGGTGAACAATCTGTTTTTCCGATAGACCGTGGCCCGTCTATTGTGCGGAATATGAATAAATGTATTATGTGCCGGCGTTGCGAGACGATGTGTAACTCCATACAGACCGTCGGCGCTCTTACGGCGGTACGCAGAGGCTTTCAGGCGGTCGTTTCGACGGCTTTCGAAAAAGATATGAAAGGCAGCGCCTGTTCGTATTGCGGACAATGTGTATCCATCTGTCCGGTGAATGCATTAAGCGGGCGGAGTAATCAAGAGGAAGTACTTGACGCTTTGGACAATCCGGATAAAATAGTCATAGCGCAAACTGCGCCGGCCGTACGCGTCGCTTTAGGACGAAACTTTGGTTTTGAGCCGGGCGCCCTTGTAACCGGTAAGATGGTCTCCGCCTTGCACAGCCTGGGTTTTGATTATGTATTCGATACTGATTTCGCTGCCGATCTTACCATTATGGAAGAAGGAACGGAGTTGCTTCAGCGGCTGACCAACTATTTGCAGGGCGAAAAGAAAGAGAAAATACCTTTGATGACCAGTTGTTGTCCGGGCTGGGTTAACTTTGTAGAACAACATTATCCCGAATTAACCGGCCATTTATCGACGGCTAAAAGTCCGCAACAGATGTTCGGCGCCATAGCAAAGTCTTATTTTGCCCATAAATTAGGTGTTGAGCGCGAGAAGGTTGTGGTTGTATCCATTATGCCTTGCCTGGCAAAGAAGTACGAAGCCGGCAGACCGGAGTTTTCGGTAAATGGCAATCGGGATGTAGATATATCTATCTATACACGCGAATTAGCACGTTTGATACGGTATGCCAATATCAATTTTGAAGAATTACCGGACAGCGACTTTGACCGACCGCTAGGCGAATCAACCGGTGCGGCTGTTATATTTGGCACAACCGGCGGCGTGATAGAAGCTGCCTGCCGTACAGCGTATGAATTATATACAAAGAGGCCGTTAGGCCCTGTTGAAATAGAAGCATTGCGCGGCATGGAAGGTATACGGTCGGCCACTATTGATTTTGACGGTTTGCCGGTGCGTATCGGCATTGCGCATGGATTGGGTAATGCCCGTAAACTGATAGAAGAGGTGAAGAGCGGTACATCGCCCTATCATGCCATTGAAGTAATGGCTTGTCCGGGCGGTTGTATCGGCGGCGGCGGACAGCCGTTTCATCACGGAAATATGGAAGTGATTCGCAGGCGTGCCTCCACTTTATATCAGGTTGATAAAGAAAAAAGTATTCGGAAAAGCCATGAAAATCCCTATATTATCCAGCTCTATAAAGAGTATTTGGGTGAACCTTGCGGACCATTGTCGCATCAATTATTGCATACGCATTATTTCGACCGAAAGAAAACAGTCAGCATTTCGGATGAAACGAATAAGGAGGAATGATTATGGAAACACTTAGTTTGTCGCGCTCAAAAATAACGAAACTTCATGCTATCTGTGAAGAGTATAAGAATGACCCGGGCGAATTGATTAATGTGCTGCATGCGGCACAAGGTGCATTGGGTTACTTGCCGATGGAAGTGCAGGAGGTTATTGCATCCAAACTTCATATACCGGTCTCGAAGGTCTATGGGGTAGTTACTTTTTATTCGTTTTTTACGATGACGCCCAATGGAAAATACCCCATATCCGTTTGCCTCGGTACGGCCTGCTATGTACGCGGAGCAGAGAAAGTTCTCGAAGAATTAGAACGGCAATTGGAAATAAAAGTAGGAGAAACGACGCAAGATGGTCTGTTCTCGTTGGATTGCCTTCGTTGTGTGGGTGCTTGCGGACTGGCTCCGGTTGTTTCCATTGGCGGCAAAGTGTATGGGAGGGTTACGCCGGAGAAGGTAAAGAAAATCCTGTCGGATTATTATTTTCAGGAAAAGTAGCGAATGTAAGTAAACATTTCGCTCCTGTATTTGTTTCTAATTTATTAATCATTTAATAATTATAATTATGAAAGGTTTTATTAGTTTAGTTATGGCAATGTGTTTATCAGTTTCGGTTATGGCACAAGAAAAGAGTTTTTATGATTTTACGGTTCAGACGATTGACGGAAAAGAATTTCCGTTATCCGAATTGAAAGGGAAAAAGGTATTGGTAGTAAATGTTGCTTCCAAGTGTGGATTGACGCCTCAATATGAGCAATTGCAGAGCCTGTACGAAACATACGGAGGAGACGAGTTTACCATAATCGGATTTCCGGCCAATAATTTTAAGGAGCAGGAACCCGGTACAAATGAAGAGATACTGCAATTTTGCCGCCAGAACTACGGAGTTACTTTTCCGATGATGGCTAAAATATCGGTAGTAGGAGAAGACAAAGCGCCGGTATATAAATGGCTGACAGAAAAAAGTGAAAACGGAAAAGAAGATGCCGAAGTAACCTGGAACTTCCAGAAATTCATGATAGATAAAGACGGTAACTGGGTAGGAATGGCTACACCTCAGACGAAGCCAATGGCAGAAGAGATAATTTCCTGGATTGAAAAATAATAACAAAAAAAAGTTGCATGAATTAATTTTTATTCTTTACTTTGCGCCCTGATTGTGAGAATAATATTGAAAACACATACAACAAATAATAAAAAAATAAGATAGAGATGTCTAAGATTTGTCAGATTACAGGGAAAAAAGCAATGGTTGGAAACAATGTTGCGCACTCTAATAAAAGAACAAAACGTAAATTTAATGTTAATTTGTTTACAAAAAAGTTCTATTGGGTGGAACAAGATCAATGGATCAGCCTAAGCATTTCTGCCGCAGGTTTACGTACAATTAATAAACTTGGCTTGGATGCAGCGATTAATCATGCTGTTCAGAAAGGTTTTTTAACTGAAATAAAAGGTATAAACGCTTAATTCGAAGGAGAAATAATAAATGGCAAAGAAAGCGAAAGGCAATAGAGTACAGGTTATTCTGGAATGTACTGAACATAAAGAAAGTGGTATGCCGGGCACTTCAAGATACATTACGACGAAGAATAGAAAGAATACGACTCAGCGTTTGGAACTGAAAAAATATAATCCGATACTGAAGAAAGTGACTTTACATAAAGAAATTAAATAATAGGAGATTTAAACAATGGCAAAAAAAGCGGTAGCAACCTTTAAGAAGGGTGAAGGGCGCACTTATTCTAAAGTGATCAAGATGGTGAAGTCTCCAAAAACCGGAGCTTATATCTTTCAGGAAGAAATGGTTCCAAATGATGCAGTTAAAGATTACTTTGCAAAATAATTAACTATACCATACGATATAGGAGATAACTTCCTCTCAGTTTTTGGGGGAAGTTTTTTTATGTCTTTTCCTAAAGTAATTTTATTGGGAAGCAAGTTATATTTTTTTAAAGGCATTTTATTAATAGAAATAATTTCTTATTTTTGTTCTGTTTAATATGTAATATAAAAAATAATTAATAAAATAATTAATGAGCTATGAAATTTGATGTATCAAGCACTGCGTTATTATCTCGTTTACAGTCGATAAGTAAGGTAATCGCATCTAAAAATTCTTTACCTATATTAGACAGTTTCCTTTTTGACTTGGAAGGAAATAAACTCACTATAACAGCATCGGATGTGGATACACGGATGGTTACTTCGGTTGAAGTAATGAATGCGGAAGGCACCGGTAAGTTTGCTGTTACAGCTAAAATCTTGCTTGAACCATTAAAAGAACTTCCGGAACAGCCTCTTAATTTTGTTATTAATGATGATAACCTAGCGATAGATGTGCATTTTGAAAATGGGCAATATAACTTTATCGGCCAACCTGGAGATACGTATCCGCAACAAAAACCATTGAGTGATACGAATACGTCTATCTTGATCAATGCGCAGACCTTGTTAAATGGAATCAGCCGCTCTTTGTTTGCAACAGCTGATGACGAACTTCGTCCTGTAATGAATGGCGTTTATTTCGACATTCAAGAAGATGCATTGACTTTTGTAGCTTCCGACGGACATAAATTAGCTCGTTTGCGTAATAAGTCTATTAAATCGGTGGAAAAAGCAGCTTTTATTTTACCTAAGAAGCCTGCAAATCTGCTAAGAAGCGTGTTGGTGAAAGAAACGGAACAAGTTGAAATAAAATTCGATGAAAATAATGCCTATGTAACTTCTCCCAATATAGAAATGGTTTGCCGTTTGATAGAAGGCCGCTATCCTAATTATAACAGCGTTATACCACAGGAAAATCCATATAAAGTTACCATTGACCGTATTTCGTTCCTGAATGCCCTGAAACGTGTTTCGGTCTTTTCTAACGCAGCCAGTAGTTTGGTAAAATTGCATTTATTGGAAACTCAAATGATCATATCGGCGCAAGATATTGATTTTTCTATATCTGCAGAAGAAAAAATCAATTGCCAATATGATGGAGCAGAATTGAAAATAGGCTTTAAAGCAACATTTTTAGTAGAAATATTAACGAATATAGCTTCGGAAGAAGTTATTATCGAGTTGGCGGATCCTTCCCGCGCGGGAGTAATTGTCCCTATCGAAAATGAAGAGAATGAAGAAGCGCTGATGCTACTTATGCCTATGATGTTAAATGAATAATTAATCGGATCAATGCAGTTAAACTTAAAGAACCCGTTGGTCTTCTTCGATTTGGAGACAACGGGTATTAATATTGTTAAGGACCGTATTGTCGAGATATCATTCGTCAAAGTGTATCCGAATGGAAAAGAAGAGTCTAAAACGCGAAGGATAAATCCAGAGATGCCTATCCCGCCTGAATCGACAGCGATTCATGGTATATCGGATGAAGATGTAAAGAATTGTCCTACTTTCAAAGAAATAGCAAAGTCGTTAGCAACTCAAATCGAAGGCTGTGATTTGGCCGGATTTAATTCAAACCGTTTCGATATACCCATGCTTGCCGAGGAGTTTCTGCGTGCCAACGTGGATATAGAATTAAACCGTCGTAAGTTTGTGGATGTACAGACGATCTTTCATAAAATGGAACAGCGTAACTTATCAGCTGCTTATAAGTTTTATTGCGATAAAGAATTAGAAAACGCTCATACGGCAGAAGCCGATACAAGGGCAACTTACGAGATATTAAAAGCCCAATTAGATCGGTATCCCGATTTGAAAAACGACGTTGTATCCCTGTCTGAATTCTCTAGCTTTGGTAATAATGTTGATTTTGCCGGACGGATGGTGTACAATGATAAAGGAGAAGAAGTTATTAACTTCGGTAAATACAAGGGTCAGTTGGTAGCAGAAGTATTGCAGAAAGATCCGGGATATTACGCCTGGATTATGAATGGCGACTTTTCGCTGAATACCAAAAAGATGTTGACTGAAATCAAGCTACGAGGTTTTAATTCAAAATGAAATGAATAATTTTGAGTTCTGTAATCCGGTAAAAGTAGTTTTTGGAAAAGGGACGATCGCCCGTCTGTCGGCTTTGATTCCTGAAGGTTTGAAGGTACTTGTGATTTATGGTGGCGGAAGCATCAGGAAGAATGGAATATATGAACAGGTAGCTGATGCATTGAATAACTTTCAATGGTTGGAGTTTTCCGGTATTGAGGCGAATCCGCATTATGAAACATGTATGCAGGCAGTTGAACTTATCAGAAAAGAAAAGGTAAATTTTCTGCTTGCTGTAGGAGGAGGGTCGGTGATTGATGCTACCAAATTTATAGCGGCGGCTGTTCCGTTTGAAGGTGACCCTTGGGATATATTGACTAAAGGAAGTCCTGTAAAAGGAGTCATGCCTTTGGGAGTTGTTCTTACCTTGGCTGCTACCGGTTCCGAAATGAATGAAAGAGCGGTCATCTCCCATATTTCTGTAGGAAAGAAACTCAATTTTGCCACACCGCTTGTTTTTCCGAAATTTGCTGTAATGGATCCGGAAGTTACCTATTCATTGCCTGTCCATCAGGTGGCTAATGGAGTGGTTGATTCCTTTATTCATGTTATCGAACAATACCTTACTTATCCTGTCAATGCGAAAGTGCAGGATGCTTTCTCCGAAAGTTTAATGAAGATTATTGTGAAAGAAGGCCGGAAAGTATTGGGTGACCCTTTGAATTACGATATACGCGCCAACCTGATGTGGGCAGCAACGAATGCATTGAATGGTTGGATAGGGCAGGGAGTGCCGCAAGACTGGTCGTCGCATCGTATCGGATATGCATTGACAGCGCAGTTTGGATTAGCCCATGCGGAGACATTAGCCGTTATCCTTCCGGGTGTCATGGAATATATGCGCAAGGAGAAACAGGAAAAAATACTTCAGTTAGGCGTTGCTGTTTTCAATATAATCGAAGGGAATCCGGAAGAACGCGTCAACAAAACGATAGAAGCTGTTGAAACGTTTTTCCATGATATGGGCTTGAAAACACGTTTGAATGAATATGGAATAAAAGAATCCGACTTGGATAAGTTAGTAGAGCCGATTACCCAAATGGGATGGAGATTAGGCGAGCATGGCACTATAGATGCAGCGGCAGCCCGCAAGATTTTGAGGTTACGATTGTAATAAAGACGGTATAAAACCGTTTTATAGTGTGTGCATATCAATTGCATAAACAAAGAAATGCTGAAAGACAAAAAGATCATAGTCGGTATAACCGGAAGTATAGCAGCTTATAAAGCGGCTTATATTATCAGAGGATTAGTAAAGAAAGGAGCAGAAGTACAGGTCGTTATTACTCCATCGGGGAAGGAGTTTATAACACCGCTTACCCTTTCTACCCTAAGTAGTAATCCGGTTATCAGTGAGTTTTTCTCTAATCGTGATGGTACGTGGAACAGTCATGTTGATTTAGGGCTTTGGGCAGATGCCATGCTGGTTGCTCCGGCTACGGCCTCTACTATCGGGAAAATGTCAAACGGTGTTGCCGACAATATGTTGATTACAACTTACCTGTCGTGCAAAGCACCTGTTTTTATTGCTCCGGCTATGGATCTGGATATGTTTGCTCATCCGGCAACTCAGCAGAATTTAGATAAACTTCGTTCTTTCGGTAATTATATCATAGAACCCACCGAAGGAGAACTGGCAAGCCATTTGGTTGGTAAAGGACGAATGGAAGAGCCGGATATGATTATCCACAGACTGGATACATTCTTTGCTTCTCAGAACGACCTTCAAAAAAAAAAGATTCTGATCACGGCCGGCCCTACGTATGAAAAGATAGATCCGGTGCGTTTTATAGGGAATTATTCATCCGGCAAGATGGGATTTGCTCTTGCCGAAGTTTGTGCGCAAAGGGGAGCAGACGTTATTTTACTCTCCGGGCCTGTTGCCCTGACTGCTTCTCATCCCAATATCAGACGAATCAATGTGGAGTCTGCCGAAGAAATGTATCAGGTGGCAATCTCCTCTTTTCCGGAGACGGATGCCGCTATCTTATGTGCAGCAGTCGCTGACTATCGTCCGGCGGCAGCCTCCTTGGAAAAAATAAAAAGGGAGAGCGAAGGAGAGGTAACCCTTCGGTTGATTCCCAATAAAGACATCGCTGCTTCTCTTGGGGCGATGAAAAAAGAAAACCAGAAGTTGGTAGGTTTTGCTCTGGAAACGAACAATGAACTTGCCTATGCCAAAGCCAAATTAGAAAAGAAGAACCTCGATTTTATTGTACTCAATTCATTAAGTGAACCGGGAGCAGGCTTCCGTGTAGATACAAATAAAATAACCATTCTCGACAATACAGGCAGAACAACCGGCTATCCTGTGAAAAGCAAACAGGAAGTAGCCTTGGATATTGTAGATAAGTTAGTTGATTTATTGAAATGAAAATAATAAAGATATTCCTGTTTATATTCTTGTCTGCTACCGGATTTTATGGAGCGAAGGCACAGGAGATCAATGCCCGGATAACGATAAACAGCGATAAAATACAGGGTAGTAAACAAATATACACCTCGCTTCAGACAGCTTTAATGGAGTTCGTTAATAATAGGAAGTGGACAGATGCCACTTTTGCTGTCAATGAAAAGATAGACTGTACAATGACGATCACTATTAATGAACGCGAGGGAGATAATTTCAAGTCGGAAATACAAGTACAGGCGCGTCGTCCGGTTTATAATTCGAGTTATTCTACAACAATATTAAACTTCCGCGACGTACAACTTGATTTCGAATATATAGAGTTCTCACCATTGGAATATGCTGAAAATACGCTGCAAAATAATCTTACCGCCACAGTTGTTTATTATGTCTATCTTATCCTGGGATTTGATTTCGATAGTTTTTCTCCCAGAGGCGGAGCTCCCTTTTTCCAGCAAGCGCAGCAAATCGTTAATTTATGCCAGTCGCAACCTGGTTGGAATGGTTGGAAAGCATTTGATAATAACCGCAACCGGCATGCTGTCATCACGGCTATTACAGAGAGTCAGGCTGAGCCATTCCGCGATATGTGGTATACGTATCATCGGAAAGGATTAGACGAAATGGCTGCCAATGCCGACCGGGGACGTACCACCATCCTTGAAGCGTTGCCGATCATGGAAGAATATAAACGAAACCGTCCTACATCCATTTTGCTTCAATTGTTTTCAGATGCCAAACTGGATGAGATAGTCGCTATTTATTCCAAAGCAAACGCCCAGGAGAAGCAAAACGGATACAAAATGCTCTCTAACTTGTATCCTACTGAAACAACCCGTCTGGAAGCGCTAAAAAAATAATTTGCCATGCTGAAATCACTATACATACAAAACTATGTATTAATAGACAATCTCGATATCCGTTTTACTGATTCTTTTACCGTAATAACGGGTGAGACAGGAGCCGGTAAGTCTATTATTCTGGGAGCCTTGGGGCTTGTACTCGGACAAAGGGTCGATTCCAAAGGCATCAAGAGCGGAGAAGACAAATGTGTAATCGAAGCCGTCTTTGATATTTCGGCTTATCGTTTGCAATCCTTCTTTGAAGAGAAAGGTTTAGAGTACGAAACAGAAATCTGTATCCTCCGGCGCGAATTGTTTGCTTCGGGTAAGTCGAGGGCTTTTGTCAACGATTCGCCGGCTTCGCTCAATGACGTGAAGGAATTGGGTAATCTGCTGATTGATATTCATTCCCAACATCAGAACCTTTTGTTGGCTGATACGAAGTTTCAGTTGAAAGTGGTAGATGTAATGGCGCAAAACGAATCTTTCTTAACACAATATAAAAAGGAATATACCTTTTACCAATCACTGAAAAGACAGTTGAAAGAGTTATTGGAGAAAGTTTCTCAGGCCAAACAGGATGAAGACTATATTCGTTTCCAACTGGAACAACTATCGGAAGCCAAACTGACAGAAGGCGAACAAGACGAGCTTGAAAAGGAGTTGACAACCCTCTCGCATGCCGAAGATATAAAAGGCGCCCTCTATAAAATTGCAGAACTGCTTAATGGTGAAGAACAAGGAAGCGTACCATTACTAAAAGAAGCTTTGCTGGCATCCGAAGCATTAGACAAGTATTATCCCGAAGCAGAGGAAATAACCGAACGCCTGCGTACTGCTTATATTGATTTGAACGACTTAGCTTCAGAAGCAGATTCCCAGAAAGAAGATATCGAATTTAGCCCCGAACGTCTGCAATGGGTAAATGAACGGTTGGATATGCTTTATTCATTGGAACAAAAGCACCGGGTATCTACCGTGGAAGAATTGATAACATTGCGCAAAACGTATGAGAAACAGTTGACCACCATTGACTCTTTCGACGAACAAATCAGCGAACTGACCGTTCGGACAGAAGCCTCTTACCAAGAACTAAAAAAGCTTGCTTCTCAATTAAGCGTCAAGCGAAAGAAAGCATCGGAAGGCATATCTAAAGAATTAATGAACAAATTGTCACTCTTGGGAATGCCCAATACCCGCTTCCGAATAGACTTTATTGAGAAATCCGAACCGGAAAGTGATGGCATAGACGATGTTCGTTTTATGTTCTCGGCCAATAAAAGCGGAGCGTTGGAACGGGTGGCACAAACGGCTTCGGGAGGAGAAATTTCGCGCCTGATGCTTTGTGTAAAAGCAATGATTGCCGGGTTCACTGCGCTTCCGGCTATTATTTTCGACGAGGTAGATATGGGCGTATCAGGTGATATTGCCGATAAGATGGGTGTGATCATGCAAGAACTGGGCACCAACATGCAGGTGATAGCCATTACCCATTTACCACAGATAGCATCTAAAGGCAAAGAACATTACTACGTTTACAAACAAGATACAGACGAGCATACCGTTACACAAATAAAAAAACTTACAAATGAAGAGCGTATCACGGAAGTGGCCCGTATGCTAAGCGGAGCTACTCTTACCGATGCTTCAATGGCCAACGCCCGCGAACTGCTCAATTTATAATATCACAAAAGGTCTATGAAGGAAAAGGAGATGATTTTCGGTATTCGGGCGGTTATTGAAGCCATACAATCCGATAAGGAAATCGATAAAATAGTAGTAAAAAGAGAGTTGCAAAGCGAACTCTCCAAAGAATTATTCAATGTATTGAAAGGACGCGATATTCCTTTGCAGCGTGTACCCGTTGAACGCTTAGACAGGATTACCCGGAAGAACCACCAGGGGGTGATCGCTTTCATTTCGTCGGTGACTTATCAACGTCTCGAAGATATCGTTCCCTTTGTTTATGAAC
The DNA here is from genome assembly GCA_031264865.1 of Tannerellaceae bacterium. GTDB lineage: Bacteria > Bacteroidota > Bacteroidia > Bacteroidales > Tannerellaceae > DFXE01. The sequence goes on from JAISDJ010000042.1 coordinate 16,719, forward strand.
AAGGGAAGAACCCCTTTTTTGTTCTGCTCGACGGCGTTACCGATGTCCGTAATTTTGGAGCAATCGCCCGCACTTGCGAATGTGCCGGCGTAGATGCTATCATAATCCCTGCCAAAGGAAGCGTTACGGTAAATGCAGACGCTATCAAGACTTCCGCCGGTGCCCTACACGTCTTGCCGGTGTGCAAAGAAAAGAGCATCAACCAGGCGATCCGTTTCCTGAAAGATAGCGGGATAAAGGTGGTAGCTGCCAGCGAGAAAGCAGTTGATAATTACACGGCGATATCATATGATGGCCCGATTGCCATTGTTGTGGGTGCCGAAGATACAGGCGTATCCATGGAAAACCTTCGCATCTGCGACTCTATGGTAAAGATACCTCAGTTTGGAACGATAGGTTCGCTGAATGTATCCGTTGCCTCATCTATTATGATATACGAAGTGGTTCGCCGGCGAATGAACGAGCAATAAGCTGCTAATCCTACGGCTTGAATTTTAATTCCAACTGGATAGCTTCGCGGGGCGGAGGCGGATTCTCTTCATGATGGCTTATGCTCAATCCCATCAGGCGAACTTTCTTTTGAGAGGTGTCTATGTGTTTGAGCATTTCTTTTGCCGTATCCCAGAAGAGGCGAAAATCATTGATAGGAGCAGACAGTGTTTTATTCCGGGTAATCGTTTCAAAGTCGGTATATTTAATCTTTAGAGTGATCGTCCGTCCGTAAAATTGTTTGTCTTCTACCCGTTCCCACGTCCTACGGGCGATATGGTAGAGTTCGATTGTCATCTTTGTAGAAACAACTAAATCGGTATCAAACGTATTCTCTGCACCGATAGACTTGCGGATACGGTTTGGATTCACTTCCCGGTCATCCTTGGCGCGGGCGTTTTCATAATAAGTATATCCGGCTTTACCAAAATGTTGAACTAAAAAGGATTCACTCATCTTTTTTAAATCGTTTCCGGAATGGATGCCCAACCGATGCATCTTCTCGGCGGTAACTTTTCCTACCCCATAAAAACGCTCTATCTCCAGCGACTCTACGAACTTCTCGGCATCATTGGGATGAATCACAAACAACCCATCGGGTTTATTATAGTCGGAGGCAATCTTGGCTAGAAACTTGTTGTACGAAATGCCTGCCGAAGCCGTCAGCCCGATAGTTTCCTTAATTCGTTGCTTAATTTCTTTAGCAAGAAGCGTAGCCGAAGAGATCTTTTTATGGTTTTCGGTTACATCGAGAAACGCTTCGTCGAGGGATAGCGGCTCTACCAAGTCAGTGTACTCAAGAAAAATCTCCATAATTTGATTCGATACCTCTCCGTAAACATCAAACCGGGGGGAAACAAATATCAAACCGGGACACTTTTTCAAAGCCGTTTTAGAAGGCATCGCCGACCTCACCCCGTATCTTCTCGCTTCATAACTGGCAGCAGCCACTACACCTCGCGCTTCGGCATAACCAACAGCCAACGGTCTGCCTCGGTATTCAGGAAAATCACGCTGTTCTATCGACGCGTAAAACGCATCCATATCAATATGTATAATCTTACGCATTTGTTGTACGAAGATATGAAAAATAGAACAACTGTATGAAAATAATTAAAAAAGAAACTGCTCTCTTAATGAGCAGTTTCTTTATAAAGAAGAGATTTTATTTGCGTTTCAGATGATTCAGTCTGAATCCAAATGTAAGGTATGGAACCAGATAATTTGGCGAATCCTTTATTCCGGAAATGTACTGACGGATACCGATTCCAACAAATGCATTCGTCCGCTTGCCGAGTTCTCCCAGATAAAACTTACCGCTTACGTCGTAATAAAAATGTTTCCAGTGGTCGGATTTGCCGTTCAGCGTATTGCCGGCTTCGGCCGATAACTGCCAGCGATAGTCATCGCGTACAATAAAATTATATCCGGCGCCTAGACCTATCGTTCCGTTTGTTTGGTAAGAAGTGTTGTTCTTCCCATTTTCAAACAATCCAACAGACAGGGCAAGAGGGATTCGAACTGTAAATTTAGAAGACAAATCATATCCGAAAGAGGCGATTAAATCGCGAGTTGCAAAATTAGTTTTGGAATCATTTAGGGAAGCTAGTCCGATTCCGCTTCCCAACTCAACATAATACTTCGATGGAAATTGTTCCTGCGCAAATGCAAGATTACAGTTTGTCAACATCGCTACCATTACGGCAATCAACCAAATTTTACTTGTAATTCTCATTTTGTAAATGTTCTAATTGTTAATATTAATAATCTAGTGAACGAATAGCTCAATCATCAAAAGACAAGTCTTATCTTTCCATAAATTGAAGCCGTGAAAATAGAAACTGTTTTCAAGCTATGCAATACATGAAATATATTTTCTATGTCGTATAACTTATTTTAAAATTTCATGCTTACCTTTTTTTCAAGAGATGCCGACCTTCTTTGAGAAAGGTACCGACCTTATAAAAACATCATCCAAAAACATTCCATCATCTGATACGATAAAAAGAAAGATACGCTTGTGTAATTAAAAAAGATTGGTTTACTTTGCAATCGCAAAAAGAGACACGGTATCCGTTCTCAAAAGGTTCCTTGGCCGAGTGGCTAGGCACCGGTCTGCAAAACCGTCTACGGCGGTTCGAATCCGCCAGGAACCTCTTAGTAAAGCCATGAGACTGTTTACTATAAACAGTTTTATGGTTTTTGTATTTTATAACGTAAAATTGTTATACATTTGTACGGAGAGTTATTATCATTATACAGTCATATTGTTATAAAATAGTTACGTTATGGATACATCAAAGGTTATTGATTTATTAGGGCATGAAAATGAATATTACCTTAATCATAAATGTAAGACGATTGATAAATCGTTGATTCATGCACCTTCTCCTACCCAAATAGATGATATATGGGTTCATTCGGATAGAAACATACAAACATTAAGGAGTTTTCAGGCTATGCTCAATCATGGTAGGCTTGCGGGTACAGGTTATTTATCAATTCTTCCGGTAGACCAAGGTATAGAACATTCCGCAGGCGCTTCTTTTGCTCCTAATCCATTGTATTTCGATCCGGAAAATATTATTAAGTTGGCTATAGAAGGCGGATGTAATGCCGTTGCCTCTACATTTGGCGTATTGGGAATTATGGCTCGTAAATATGCCCATAAGATTCCGTTTCTTGTAAAAGTAAATCATAATGAATTGCTTACCTATCCAAATACATACGACCAAGTGATGTTTGGCACCGTAAAGGAAGCCTGGAATATGGGAGCTGTAGCAGTGGGGGCGACGATCTATTTTGGTTCGCAGGAAAGCCGGCGGCAGTTAGTAGAAGTAGCCGAAGCTTTCGAATATGCTCATGAATTAGGTATGGCAACCGTCTTGTGGTGTTACCTTCGAAACAATAGTTTTAAGAAAGATGAAATGGATTATCATGCTTCGGCAGACTTAACCGGACAAGCCAATCATTTAGGAGTCACCATTAAAGCAGATATTATAAAACAAAAGTTACCCATTAATAACGGCGGCTTCCCTGCCATTAATTTCGGTAAATATGACAAACGAGTATATGCCGAATTGACCACCGAACATCCCATAGACTTATGCCGTTATCAGGTAGCCAATGGTTATATGGGACGAATCGGTTTAATTAATTCAGGAGGTGAATCGCATGGAGCATCCGATTTAAAAGATGCCGTAATTACAGCCGTAGTAAATAAAAGAGCTGGCGGTATGGGATTAATAAGCGGAAGAAAAGCTTTCCAGAAATCAATGAAAGATGGCGTGGAATTATTGAATGCTATCCAAGATGTATATTTAGATCCTGAAATTACGATAGCGTAATTTCAGGATAATTTTCAATTATTTAAGCCATTTGTCTAACCAATTAAAGAAAACGCGTTGGAAAAGGACTCCATTTTGGGGTTGTGTGATCCAATGGTTTTCATCAGGGAAAATCAGCATTTCGGCAGGGATGCCTCTTAATTTAGCTGCATTGAAAGCGGCCATGCCTTGTGATGCAAGGATTCTGTAGTCTAGTTCTCCATGTGTAACGAGGATGGGCGTATCCCATTTATCAACAAAACGATGAGGAGAGTTGGCAAATGTTCTTTGTGCAACAGGATTATTTTTATCCCAGTAGGGGCCTCCCATATCCCAATTGGCAAACCACATTTCTTCTGTTTCCAGATACTGTTGTTCCAGATTGAAAATACCGGCATGGGCGACGAATGCTTTAAACCGTTTTTCATGATGTCCGGCCAGCCAATAAACAGAAAATCCTCCATAACTGGCGCCTACTGCACCTAAATGATTTTCGTCTGCATAAGGTTCTTTTGCTATTTCGTCGATGGCGGTGAAGTAATCTTTCATATTTTGTCCTCCGTAATCACCGCTTATTTGTTCAAGCCATTCTTGTCCGAACCCGGGTAATCCACGACGATTAGGCGCTACAATGATATAATCATTTGCAGCCATTATCTGAAGATTCCAGCGGTAGCTCCAGAATTGGCTTACCATACTTTGCGGCCCTCCCTGACAATAGAGTAATGCCGGATATTTTTTATTGGGATCGAAATTGGGAGGATAAACAACCCATACTAGCATCTGCTTTCCGTCTGTTGTTTTTATCCAGCGGGGTTCGGATTTAGCAATTGATAATTGATCAAATACGGCTTTATTCTCAAAACTGATTTCTTTTGCTTCTCCCGACTCAATATTTACAGAAAAGATTTCAGGAGCATATTCCTGTGATTGCCTAATAGCAATCATATTACCGGCCGCAGCGCTTAAAGCTATATAATCGTATTGTCCGGTAGTGATTTGACGCATCGTTTTATCTAATCTGACTTGCCAGATATGTTTAAGCCCTTCTTTGGATACAATGGTATAGAACGACCTGCTATCTTGATTCCATTGCATATCGTCTACATTGTAATCGAAATCGGAAGTAAGATACTCTCTTTTGCCGCTTGACAAATCTGCCATAAATAACCGATGTTTATCGGATTCATAGCCATCGCGTTCCTGACTGATCCAGGCAATATAGTTACCATCCGGCGAAAATACCGGATGTGTATCATATCCCATCATTCCTTCTGTCAGATTACTTGTTTGCTTTGTTTCTACATTATATAAATAGATATCCGAGTTGGTAGATAAAGAATATTCCAATCCCGTTTTTTTATGGCTGGCGTAAGCTATCACTTTCCCGTCGGGACTCCATGCCAGGTCTTCTATACCATTCATCGGTTTCATCGGGCATTCGTAAGGTTCGCCTTCCATGATATCAATCACTTCACCCATTTTATTACCATCAAAAGAAGCAATAAAAGGGTGGGGGATTGTTTCTACCCATTCGTCCCAATGCTTGTACATTAAATCATCAACTATTCGTCCGGTGGCTTTAGGCAAATCAGGATAGATATCGGATGTACGTTTTCCATATTTAATATCGGAGATAAATAAAATACGTTTTTCATCCGGCGAAAAAATGAAACCGTTTATCCCGCTTTCATAGTTACTTATCTGGTGGCGATTCGTTCCATCCACATTCATTACCCATATCTGAGAATTACCACTTTCGTTTGATAGGAAAGCAATCTCATGGTCATTTTGTAACCAAACGGCGTTTTGTTCGCTTTTAGCCGTGTTGGTTAGTTGTTTTTTTTCTGTTCCATCTACATTAACGATGAACAATTCGCGGTTTCCCTTGTTTTCTTCTATACTGGAGAATGATACTCCATAGAGAATTTTTTGTCCGTCCGAAGAAAGCTTGGCGTCGCTTACGCGTGCTAAACTATAAAGTATCTCAGGAGTCAGCAGGCCATTGGATACTTTAATTTCGGGACGTTTAATAATAGGATTAATATCCTCTGTTTCTTTTATATCCTGAGCGCAGGACCCTACTAAAACAGATGTCAAAATACTCATAAAAAAAATAGATTTTTTCATTTACTTTATAATATATTATGTATTAAGTGCGAAAATAGTAAATAATATTTATACCTTTGCAATTATAATTTAAGAACTAGATAATTATGAACAAAATTTGGTTATTAGGGGTCGTACTATTTGTAGTGTTGGCATTTGGCTCGTGTAAACCTAAACAGAGTGCATACAGAGCGGCTTATGAACAAGCAAAAGAACGCGAGTCGGGTGCTCCTGTTGATGAATTTGACGACGAATTCAGTAACGACGAATTCGAAGATGATGAATTTGCGGGTGGTGAATTTGCCGACGATTTTGAAGTTGTTTCTAAACCGCGGACAGACATTGAAAGAGAAAGTGATTTAAACATTTCTACACGTCAGGAACGTATTAATCCTTATATGGGAGAAAATACGGCTAATTTGAGGCGTTATAGTGTGGTAATCGGCAGTTTCAGAAACAGTACAAATGCATACTCTTTGAGAGATCGTATGCAAAGCGACGGATACAATGCTTTGGTCGCCCAAAATGAATTAGGGATGCTACGTGTTATTGTTTCCAGTTTTGATAGCAAACGAGATGCCCTGTATAGTAGAGATGCATTCAGGTCAAAATATTATCCGAACTTTCAAGACGCTTGGATTTTGGAGCGTTATTATTAGTACTCAAATCCCAATAACAAATAGTAAATGTATCTTATAAAAAACAGCGAAGGGGTATCTCGTTAGATTACTCCTTCTTTCTTACTTTATGATACTATGAAAGTAATTAACGAGCAACTTTTAAATGAGACAACGGAAAAAGCCAAACAATCTCCTCGTCTGCGCATGAATTATAATTTTCACGATCAGTTAAATGATCCGTTGAATCGTTTGATCAATGCTATGGAACCAGATACCTATTTACGTCCGCACAGACATTTAAATCCGGATAAAGATGAATCTTTTTTGATTTTACGTGGTAGCGTAATACTGTTTACTTTTGATGATGAAGGAAACATTATGGAACATCTGATACTCGATCCGAAAGCAGGAGTTTATGGAGCCGATATTAAAGCAGGCGTATGGCATGGATTAGTTGTATTAGAGCCAAATACGGTGTTGTACGAAGCAAAGCATGGCCCGTTTGCTCCTTTATCACCCGAAAACTTTGCGCCATGGAGTCCGGAACCGGAAGATGTGGAAGACGTAAAAAAATATATCCGGTTGCTTTCCGAATCATTGGCATCTTGCTGTTCTTGTAAATAACGATAGTTTTAATAATTGATAAATAGTAATTTTTTTCTCTCCATATTGTTGTTTATCTATAAAAAGTGAAATACTTTTACGGCATTATAAAACAAAAAACATGAAGAAGATTTATTGCCTATTAGGTATTGCAATTTTATTAGCAAGTTGTAATACGAAAAAAAACGATACGAAGGATAACGCTATCGTTGAAGAAGAAACAGTTGTCGTAACAGAACCTCTTGACGCCCGTTATTCATCGAATATTGACGGAATATATGAGGGCGAACTTCCCACTGCTTCCGCAGGTGGAATGAATGTGAAAGTAATATTATCCGGAAATACGTATGAAATGTCTATTACGTATTTAGGTAAACCGGATGCACCTGTTGTTGAAACTTCCGGAGAGTTTACATGGAACGACGAGAGTACAATAATTACATTAACAGGAGAAGAAGCCCCTAACAAATATCTTGTTGGCGAAAATACCTTAACCTGTTTGGATGCGGATGGGAATATAATTACCGGTGAGCTTGCCGACATGTATATTCTGAAAAAGAAATAATTGTATTTATCAATTTTATCAATGACATTAAGGCTGTATACGTTTTAAAAGAACTATATAGCCTTAATGCTTTCTACCGGGTTGGCATTAGCCGCTTTCCAGTTCTGAAAGGTAACAGTGATACTTGTTACAATCGCTATCAAAATAAAAGATACAATAAATACCCACCAATAGATAGGTGTTTTATAAGCAAAATTCTCTAACCATTTAACGATGGCATAATAAGCAATAGGAGCAGCTACAATGAAACATATGCATAATATGCGTATATATATCTTGTTGAACATGAGTATAATTTCGTTTGTAGAAGAGCCTAATATTTTCCTTAAGCCGATTTCTTTTTTTCGGTATTCACTTTCAAAAACAACCAATCCGAATACTCCAACAATGGAAATAAATACAGCGATTAAGCTGAATAATGTGATAAGCGAACTCACTTTAAGTTCTTTATCATATAATTGATTCATCACTTCGTTGAAGAAACGGGTGTCGAAAGGATATTCAGAATCGAAAGAACGGAGTGTTTCGCGGATATGTAGCATGGCCACTTGCATATTTGTTCCTCCTTTTACTTTTATATAAGCGTAACGGGATTTATTTCCCCAGTTCTGCGTTCCCCATACGAAGAAAGCCATGGGTACTACTTCTGTCCGGAAAGAGGCAAACTTTACATTCGGCATAAAACCTATGATTTCGGCGCTGTCTATGCGGTCTCCTAACGCCATTTTGTAATCATTGCGTGCTTTTTGGTTAAAGATGTAAACGCCTTGCCTGGTTTTTTCGTCTCCCTCCCTGAAATTACGCCCTTCTTCAATCTCGACGCCCATTACTTTTAGGAACGAAACGTCGACAGGCAGGCATTGAAAATTAATATCGCCGTCCCGGAATTGGCGTCCCCAGCCCATGTATTGGTCTGAACTGGAAAGGAGCGCTTCGGCAAACGTAACGTCTTCTATTCCGGAAAAAGATTTTAATTGATTGACCAACGACTCTTTTTTATCTTGTATCGTATTATTTATGTCTGTTACAATCAGTTCATCTTTATCGTATCCTAAGGGTGTGTTTTGCATATAATAATTCTGTAAATACATGAAGATGGCACCTATAATTAGTGCAAAAGAGGCAATGAACTGGATACTTATAAGCATATTCCTCAATTGCCGTCCTTTGGGAGAAAGCCCAAAACTACCTTTTAAAACCAATGCCGGCGAAAATGATGTCGTATAATAGGAGGGATATGCCCCAGCTAAGAATCCGGTAAGTATGGAAATGAGAGCTGTAACACTTACCAATACAGGATGTGCGGTTAATGATATATCTGCATTTACAAATCCGGACATTGGGGTAATTGAGAAAATATAGACTAATCCTAACGAAAGGATGAAAGATATAAAGCTGATAGAAACGGCTTCCATCAATAAAGAAAAACGAAGGGCGCGTTCGTCGGCGCCTAATATCTTTTGCGTATTAATACCTTTTATACGCATAGGTGTAAGCGCTGTGCTGAAGTTGGTGAAATTAATCCCGGCAATAATCAGGATGATAAAAGCGATAGCAAACAATACCAATAAGGTTTGTTTACTGGCCTTTGGGGTATTATCGTAAACAGTATCGGTTGTAAAGTGAATTTCTGTCAGCGGCGTTAGCCGGATATTCAATTCGGATGCCCATCTGTTATTGTCACTTAAAACGGAGACATCAAAATTCTTTTTGAAGTTTTCTACCAATAGTTCACTGTTTTGAGGAGAATCGGTACGGATATACAATCCATAATTGAAATTACCCCAACTATTGATATTTTCTTCTTTACTCATAGGGTAATAAATAGCATTACTCACAATCGTATTGTCGGGAAAATCGTAATAGACGCCTCCCACCGTGTAATCTGCCTGAAGTGTTTTCAATTGTTTTCCGATAGCTGATTGGTTCCCATACCATTTATGTGCTATGCTTAAGGGGATTAATACAGTATTGGGTTCGTGCATGGCATTGGATTGTCCTTCATACATGTTAAACTCAAACACATCAGTATATTCCGGATATACCTTTAATGCTTTTTCTTTATAACTGTTCCGAACCCCGTTCTCGTCAATGGAAACAATCATAAATGCCTTCCAGGGGTCAGTCAGCGTACCTGCTTTGATATGGGGAGACGAATGAATGAACAATTCTGCGTATGGACGGCATATAACTGTCTGAGCTTCTCCTTCACGGGTTAATTCTACCCTGTAAATACAGTCTGCATCTTTATGGAATTTATCGAAATTCCAATCGTAGTTCAACTGCATAAAAATGATCATAAAGGCAGCAAAGGAAATCGATAGTCCTATGATATTCAATAAAGTAGCCATTTTAAAGCGACGAAGCGTACTGAGGAAGTTTTTCAGAATCGTTTTCATGATTGGTCAAGTTATCTGTTTTTCAATAAAGACGTATAAGCAAGTTCGATAGTTGCATATTTTCCTAAAAAAATTGGCCGAAGGAAGGTAAAGATTTCATGGCGCCTCAGGAAAACATTATGATGTCTTTACAAAAGGATTGTAATAGTTTTATAAAAGCATTATGATGGTTTTATAAAACCATCATAATGTTTCTGATAAAGCAATATGATCTTTTTTTATAATAGAATGATTTTCTTTATACTGATTCATAAAGAAGGTAC
>JAISDJ010000135.1 GCA_031264865.1 Tannerellaceae bacterium
GGATAAGTACCAATTTCCCAATGTGGAGAATAAAATGAATGATTTACTTGAATTTGAGAAAAATAATACTGAAATTGTATAACTAAAATAGAAGGAAACGATATGAAAAAGATCAAGAATAAAGGCTTGTTGTCAATCCGTATCAACGGCAACAATAAGATGTGCGTTGTATTCAAACCGGTAAACGGAACTGTCTGGATGGACAGGAATGAGCTCTGTGAACTCTTCGGATGCTATATGAAGGACATTGACCGGTGTATTGGAGATATATTTGAAAGGAATATGCTTCGGGTGGAAGATACCTGCAAATACCATATTATAGCCGGAGGCAGGCGTATCAGTTATGATATAACGACAGTGAATCTGACTGTCATTATTACGATGGCTTTCAAGTTGGAAACTCCCGAGGCAAGGACGCTAAGGATGTGGTTCATGGAAGAATTTACTAAGATGAAATGCCTTGACGTTCTATTTCCCGATACAGGCGAGAAGTTTCGGTTGAACTGAATCCGACTAAAAAATCGGAAAGAGTAAAATCTCTTTCTGGTTTTTTTATGGTTTACAACGATTTCCTTTTCCATACGTCAAAACAATTGTTTTCAAGCATTTGTAAAACATCCGAGAGTTTATACAGGATTTTACCTTCAATATAGAAGCCCCCGTTCGTGGTAATCCTGCAAAGTCCTTAACCCCAGGCTTTGTCTTACAGATAGAGATGCACTAAACCAGAATGTTACGGTATGTACTCGTGGGCTTCTGTCATTTTATGTTTTATTTGTTCTACTACTTCCGGATGGGATGATGCGATGTTGTTTTGTTCGCAGAAATCGTTTTCCAGATCATAGAGTTCTATTTCCGTATTTCCCTCTTTTGTATTAGGGATGTAGCCTTTCCATTTACCCATTCGTAGCGTTTTTGATCCTTTTCCTTCCGGGAATTCCCAATAGAGGTAATCATGCGTCTTTTGAGTTTTCCCCGTTAGTTCTGAAAGAAAACTGATACCGTCTGTATGTGGTGATGGTATGTCTGCAATTTCACAACAAGTAGGCAATACGTCCCAAAAAGCAGAAATATGGTTACTAACCGTTCCTTTTTGTATTTTCTGGGGCCAGCAGGCAATCATTGGAACCCGAATGCCGCCTTCTCGAAGGGATGCTTTGCCCCATCCGGGTTCACTCTTAAAAGGATGTGCGCTGTCGAACCAGGGAGAATCACTGCCTCCGTTAAAGGTTGGCCCGTTGTCGCTGGTAAAAATAATGAGCGTGTTATCATATATTCCCGCTTCTTTCAATTGTTGTATTAATTGTCCGATTTGTTCGTCCCAATAACTTATCATGGCTGCATAGGTTGCCCGGGGATAACGACAAGGGAAATATCCTTTGTTCCCGGTATATGGTTCTTCTTCCTCTCCGAATTTATCGACATAGTATTTCACCCATTTATCCGGAGCCTGTAGTGGGACATGTGGTACGGGTGTTGTCCACATCAGAAAAAAAGGCCTGTTTTTATACTTATCCACAAATGAAGTTATTTCTTTGAACATCAAATCGGGTGCATAATCGTTTTGAATGTATTTCCGGTAACTGGCTTCATTTCGGATATCTGCCTCTTCGTCCAATGGAGTACCTGGCGCTAATAATTGATTACTAAGATACTCCCTTGCTTCATTTCTGTATAGAAAAGGAGGATAGTAGGTATGCGCCTGTCGCTGGCAATTGTACCCGTAGAAGAAATCGAATCCCATTTTATTAGGGGTGCTTTCAGAACCAGGATAGCCCAGTCCCCATTTGCCTATACAGCCGGTTGTATATCCAGCGCTTTTCATTAATGCCGGTAATGTAATAGTGCCTTTAGGTAAAGGGCGTTGTCCTTCTAAAGACGAGTCGGCCAACATGGCTTCATGACTCCATACATTACCCCTTTCCGGTAGTTCGTCATTTTCTCGTATACAGGAATGTCCGGAATGAAGGCCGGTTAACAGGATACATCGCGAAGGTGCAGATACAGCCGTACCTGAATAGTGTTGCATGAATCGCATGCCATCAGCGGCAAGTTCGTCTATGTGAGGCGTTTCTATTTGTTGTTGTCCGTAACAGCCCAATTCGCCGTATCCTAAGTCATCCGCTAATATATAAATGATATTGGGTTTGCTTTCAGATTGAACTGTACAAGCGGCTCCTGTCAATAACGGCAAAGACAAAGTTGAGTAAATATGTATCTGTTTCATTTTTTTACAATGCCGTTTGGGCGAATGTTTTTCCCTTTGATCTCTTTTAAATCATCTCCCAAATCATCTCTTATTTCATCGGCTATTTTTTCTAATTTCGCCAATACTTCGGGATACATACCTATCACATTGTAACGCTCTCCCGGGTCACGGCGCAGGTCTATCAATAAGGTTTCTTCCAGTATGTGGGATTCGTTTACGTTGCCGGGCGTTCCGTCTGAGCCAGGCAGAAAGCCTTCGTATGTCCGGTGAGGATGGGGAAATATGAGTTTAAATTCGCCATCAGTAACAGCTTCGAGGCTGTTTCGTCTGTAATAATAACAGAAACTCTCCCTCGGCTTTGCGTCTTTTTCGTTTTTGAGTAACGAGAGAATGTTTACTCCGTCTATTTTCAATCCAGGCAATGGAGCGCCTGCTATATGGGCGAAAGTAGGTAATAAATCGATGGCCGACGATAGCTTATTACAGATGGCGCCTTCGGGTATTATACCTTTCCATTGCATGATGCAGGGAACCCGTTGCCCACCTTCAAAGCTGGTGCCTTTTCCTTCGCGGAGGCCTCCGGTTGTTCCGGCATGATTGCCATAGTTCAGCCAAGGCCCGTTATCGGACGTCACTACAACTAAGGTGTTTTTATCCAACCCTTCTTTTTCGAGTTTAGACAGTATTTGCCCTACGCTCCAATCGATTTCCATGATTACATCGCCATATAGCCCCTGTTTGCTTTTCCCTTTGAATTTATCTGAGACAAAAAGAGGGACATGCGGCATAGGGTGAGCCAGGTAGATGAAGAAGGGATTCTGTTTATTCTTATCAATGAAATGCAGGGCTCTGTTTGTAAAGTTTGTGGTGAATTTTGACTGATCGGGGTCTGATTCGATGGTTTCGTCACCTTCTATTAATGGCAGGCTGGGGAATTTCGCTGTCGGGTGATTCGGCCACATGTCATTGGAATAAGGAATACCATAGTATTCGTCGAAGCCATGATGAATGGGAAGGAATTGTATGTGATGTCCCAAATGCCATTTCCCATAAGCAGCGGTGGCGTATCCTTTCTTTTTTAATACTTCGGCAATGGTTTCTTCTTCATCGTGAATACCTGTTTTCGTTAGATGCGAAGGCGCTCCGTACATACTAATCCGATTGGGATAACACCCTGTTAACAGTCCGGCTCTGGAAGCGCCACTTACGGCTTGCGCCGAATAGAAACGGGTGAAACGCATTCCTTCTGCAGCCATTTTATCTATGTTAGGCGTTTCGTAACCGATGGCTCCAGTACAACCCAAATCGCCATATCCCATATCATCCATAAAGATGATGATAAAATTCGTGTGCTGCTGCGACAGGGCAGGCATTGGCAGCAGTATACCTGCTGCCAATGATAGTTTTTTAAGTTTTTTCAGATTCATATTAATAACAGATTACCATTTGGGATTTTGTATAAAAGTAGGATTTAAATCCATATCCTTTTGAGGAATCGGGAACAAATAATGTTTACCTGGGTCGAAAACTTTGACGAATCCTCCGATACTAATCGTTTTCCAACTCCCGTCGTTTGCCTTGTATGTCATTCCATAGACTTTGCCGGGGAATAAAACTTCAGCGGTACGCCATCTGCGACAATCGAAGAGGCGTAACCCTTCAAAGGCTAGCTCCACCAACCGCTCCCTGCGAACGATTTCCCGCATATCTGACTGGCTTAGCCCAGACATTATTTCCGGCATCTTTACATCTTCACGCTGACGAACCTGGTTGATGGCTGATAGCACGGAGGCATCGATTTTATCTTGTTCAATCATGGCTTCCGCGTAGGTTAACAACACTTCCGCATAGCGGATAAGCATGATATTGATACCGCAATTGCCCGGATTGGCCAAATCTTCCGGATTGATATACTTTTTAATGTTGTAGCCTAATGAAGTGGCCAGATAGGTGTTGGCTACTTCATCTTGTGTCCCGCTTCCGGGTTCCGGGTTATACGTATCTCCATTGGGAAGTATATCGCCTGGTAAATAAATGGAGTAAGAGAGGCGCGGGTCATTGTCTTCATAGGCGTCGAATATGTTTTTGGTAGGAACATATGTCGGCCCCTGTTGCTTCTGACTAAAAGGCGCCAATAGAGTGAACATATTATTTGAATACGAATCTTTCAGAAATTGTTTGTCGAGGATTACTTCCTTATTGTTTTCGTTTTCATACAGGAACAACTTTTCGTACGATGGATGCAGGCTATACTCACCAAGTTCCATAACGGCTTTGGCGGCGTCGGCGGCGGCGTTCCAGTTCCCCTGATACAAGTTGGCACGGGCTTTCAGCGCTAAAGCGGCGCCTTTGGTGATGCGTCCGGTAGAAGTGGCCTTTACAGGAAGTTCTGCGGCTGTTTCTGTCAGTTCCTTATTGATAAAACTCCATATTTCGGATACCGGATTTCTTTGTACAGATTTACCTTCTTGTACACTCTCCATGGTCGTTGTGACGAGTGGAATATCGCCGAACGACATAATTAGTTGTATATACAGATAGGCACGTATCGTTCTTACTTCTGCACTAAGAACTGTCAGATTCCGGCGGTTATCCGCTTCGATGCGGTCTGCATTTTCGAGGAAATAATTAACAGCCCGTATTCCTTTGTAATATTGGGTCCATAAGGTTTGTATATACCCCATGTTCGAATCGTATTCGCCCCGTTCGATGGCTGCCCAATCCGAGAATTGGATATTGGCATGCAAGATATCCGTCATTCCGTCGAAACGGATTACTTCAATACCATCCAGGTAGCGATAGATGGCATTGGATGCATACAAGGCGTCTTCTTCGCTTTGCCAATATACCTCCGAAGATATTCTGTCGGTGGGTATTGTTTCCAAGATATTGTCGCAGGCTGGTAATAGAATTAGCAGACATATTAACAACCTCGCCGCTATTAATTTATTTAGATTATTTTTCATACGAATCATTTTTAAAATTCAAGATTAAGGCCTAAAGAATAAACAGATGTTTGCGGATAGTAGTTAGCGCGTCCTGATGGTATTTCGGGATCGAGGTTCCATTCGTTCAGCGCCGAGAAGGTAAGCAGGTTGGTTGCCGAAACAGAAACCTTTGCTTTTTGTATGAACGCTTTGCGTGTGAGTTGTAACGGTAATGTATATGACAACTGCAATGTCTTTAACCGTAGGTACGAGCCGTCGAATATCACCCGGTCGGAAGAGTGGACATTTCTCAGATCGAATTTTACCGGACGTGGGAAACGAGCGTTCGTATTCTCGGGAGTCCATACATTATTTGTGTAGATATTGTGTGTAAATCCTTCCTGATTACCCATTTCGATCAAGGCGCCGGTAAGCCGTACATCCACATCGGCTGTTCCCTGCCATTGCATATACAGTTCGAAGTTTTTCCAAGTGATAGAGCCATTCAGACCGAAGGTATATTTAGGGAATGTATTACCCAGATAGGTCATATCTTCCGGTGTGATTTCTCCATCGTCGTTCAGATCGATATATTTTACATCGCCCGGCTTGGAGTTGGCAAATAACGTGGGATACTTATCTACTTCTTCCTGTGTTTGGAAAAGGCCGTCTGTCTTGTATCCCCAATGCGAGTCGATGGGGAGCCCTTCCTGACGGATAGTCATCGGATCGGTAGACGACGTCGTCTTATAGGGGCCACTGCCAGCTAAGTCGAGGATCATATTTTTATTCATCGCCATATTGGCCGTTACATGGTAGCTGATCTCTTTATACGTATCGCGCCATGATAGCATAAGTTCTATCCCCCGATTTCTTACCGAGCCGGCATTTTGGAGCGGTTCGAGTAATCCGATGACGCTGGGTATCGGGAGTTTCAGCAAAATACCATCTGTGATTTTATTATAAAAGTCGAAGGTAATATTCATACGGCTGTTGAACAGGTAAGCATCTAAACCAACGTTTGTTTGTGTGGTCGTCTCCCATGTCAGGTCTTTGTTCGACATCTTTTCCTGGATATAGCCGGTGGCTATCAGGTTTTCGTACGTATAGTTTGAAGTAACTAATGCCGGATAAAATTCGTATAAAGGAATTGCCTGGTTGCCCGTTTTCCCCCATGAGCCACGTATCTTGAGGTCGTTCAGTATCTCATTTTCTCTCCAGAATTCCTCCTGCGAAACTCTCCATGCTGCCGACAACGAAGGGAAAAAGGCATAGACGCCCGAACCAGTAAACCTTGACGACCCGTCCCATCGTGCATTGGCGTCGAAGAGATAACGATTGTGGAAATTGTAATTCACACGCCCGAAGAAACTGCGTAGCCCCCATTCATGGTCGTAACCGGATATTTTACGATTGTCTTGTCCTCCCATATCCATAGAGGTCATTTCATTATTGTAGAAATATTCGCGATATCCTTCCAGATAATTCCGTTTGTTTACGATTTCAGAATAACCGGCTAATGCACTGAACTCGTGTGCTCCGATTGTTTTCCCGTAATTAATCAGGCCAGTGAAGGTTTGTTCGTTCATATTTTCCCTCACTTCGGTCAGATTATTTTTGTCTACGTTTTTCTTTACAACGCTTTTGTCGTCATAGTCGAGTATCTTGTATGCATTGGAAAACTTTTTATTTACATCGTTGGTTACTTTGGTCGAGTATTGAGCAGTTATTTTCAGGTCTTTTGATAGTTGGACATCCAACTTTAAGTTCCCAACGAAATAATATTTCCTCAGATTGGAATCTCCCGCAATATCGTTTAGTATCATTGGGTTGTTTCCTTGTTTGCTTAGGCCATACGTATCGTCTGGATATTGAGGAACCGCCCATTGCGAACCGTGATAAATATAGTTGATAACATTGTTCAATGGTTCTTTCGAGAAATTATACCGGTAATCGGCGTCTGCATTCAATGAAAAGATACCTTTATTATAATCTGTATTTATGCGTATACCGGTCATCTTATACTTATAAGAAGACAGAATGCCATCATTGTCTTGATGACGAAGGCTTAACAGTCCTTTATATGTATCCGAACCGCCGCTGATGGAAACGCTATTATCCGTAAGGAGCGCATTACGATACATGATATCCATATAATCATTCGGAAGCGGATACTTAATGCGATCGTTCGACGATTGATATTCCTTAATTCTTTCTTCTGTATAGATCGGCTCGGCTCCCGAATTGATGTAAGCCATATTCTGGTATCGCATGTAATCAATCACATCCATGTGTTCGGGTGTGTTTTGTGGCGTACCTAACGAAAAGAAACCATTGTAGTTTACACGTATTTCACCAGCCTTCGCCCTTTTTGTTGTTACCAGGATAACTCCGTTGGCTGCCCGTGAACCGTAAATGGCAGAAGAAGCTGCATCTTTCAGGATAGAAATTGATTCGATATCATTGGGATTGATGTCTTCAAACCGTTGTTCTACTCCGTCTACCAACACCAGTGGATCATTACTTCCGATGGTACGCCCGTCTTGTTCGGTAATCAGCGTAGTGATACCTCTTACGCGTACTTTAGCGGTAGAGCGTCCAGGGGCGCCTCCTTCGTCTGTAATCGTGAGGCCAGGTGATAGCCCCTGTAGCGCTTGTTGTGTATTGGAAACGGGGCGTACCGTCAGTTCTTCGCTTTTTAGTTGTGCAACGGCGCTTGTGGTGCTGACTTTCTTTTGTATGCCATAGCCTACAACAACTACTTCTTCAATGTTCTGTGAATCTTCCGTCAGAAGGATCGAATAGTTTTGCCGGCTGTCTACCCGTTGTTCTTTTGCCAAGAAACCGATGTAGGAGATTTGCAGAATGGTTCCTTCCTGAACTTCCAACGTGAATTTACCGTCCATATCAGTAACTGTGCCGTTAGTGGTTCCTTTTTCTACTACATTGGCTCCTATTATCGGGTCTCCAAATGGGTCGGTAATGCTTCCAGATACTCTTTTGACGGCTTGTTGAGTTGTTTTTGTTACCTGAATGGAATTTCCGGAGATGCTATACTGAAGCCTTCTGGCAGGCAATATCCGGTTGAGTACCTGTTCTACCGTTTGATTAGTTACTTTTAATGATATATCATTATTGTCTTCTACAATGATATCTCTGTAAGTGAACGTGTAGGAGCTTTGCTTTTCAATTGCATCGAAAAATGTTTTCAGATTGACATTTTCCAATGATAATGTTATCCTGTTTGTCTGTGCATGTAGCCGATGAGGAGCTGGTATAGTAAATAAAAAGAATATTATACAGATAAATGTAATTTTCTCTTTACCTTTACGCACAGAATAAAATCGTTTATTTTGATAAGTAATCATAAATAGACATTTAAAGTTAATATATTTCTGTTTAATGCGGATGTTTCCGCTTTCTCTAAGGTATATTGACATAAGAACCGGAGAAGCTTCGACCATTCTTCGGTTTTGTCTTTTTTTCTTCTGTTTACTCCATAGGCATTCTGATTTAGGGGTTAGTATTACATTATTTAGATGATATATATATGTTGTCTCCTTCTATTTTATATCTGAATGAATAATGTGTTTGAAATATTTGCATCACTTCTGTGATATAGTCGCTTTCAATACTTCCGGTGAATTTATCATTCTCAACAGCGGGTATATTTAGATGGATTGTAACGCCATATTTGCGTTCTATTTTCTTTAAAACATCCTTTACCGGAATGGAACGGAACACCAACGCTCCCCTTAACCAAGCGGTTTCAAATCGATTGTCTGTCTTTTCCACCTTGATCTTGCCGGAATGTTTGTTGTAGAAAAGTTTCTCGTTAGGCTTCAGGTATGTTATGTTTTCCGGTTGGGAACGAGGCGTGATTTTAATTTTACCCGATATAAGCGCCATCTCAACGGTCTCTTCATAATTGTACGAATAGACATTGAATGAAGTGCCTAATACTTCAATGTCCAGGTATTCGGTTTGTACGATAAACGGTTTTTGTTCATCTTTCACTATCTCGAAGAAAGCCTCGCCGGATAGATTGACCTGTCTGTTACTATGTCCGTAATTCTGTTTATACTGCAATGATGATTCAACATTTAGCCTTACTTTCGAACTGTCGGGCAGAAAGATAGTAGCCTGTTGCCCCCGTTCGGTCTGCACCACCATCTGACGATTGTGTGGTAGAATGCCGTTTTCCCTTGTTATATATAAATAAGTAGAAAGTCCGCTTAAAAGTAAAATAAGGAAAACAACTGCTATGCGGAGGAACCATCCGGGTTTCCGGTAAACCATCGGCGGCTTATGTACTTGCTCTATGTTTTTATATATCTCACGAATAACGGTACCCGATGGTTTTTCCTGCATTTCAAATTCTATCCACAGTTGGTTTAGATGTTCGCTCAACATCTCTTCGTCAGTTATACCGACAAGAATTTTTAGTTTTTTCAGTTCTTCGTTACTTGCCTTTCCTGATATGTAGCGATTCAGTAAACCGTATAATTTAGCACTCATATTTTATATCCTTTTAAGCCAATACACGAAAGAGCCGGAAATATAACATATCAACAAGTATGTTGTGTAACATCTACGGAGATATACGGTTTCTAAAGATAGTCTTTCATCTCTTTCCTGAGGCGCTGTATGGCTTGCGATAATTGGTTACGGACGGACTGTTCGGCTAGTTCGGTTTTTTCAGCAATTTCTGTAATAGACAGTCCTATCTCTTTATTCAGTTCGAATAGTTCCCGTTGGCGTGGAGTTAACTTTTGTTTAGCTTGTTCGAGTGATTTTATCAATTCTGTTAATGAAAATTGTTCTTCTATATTATTGTATGTGGTGCTATTATAGGCGTTGTATTCCAATATCTCAGGGTCGTTTATTGGTTTCATCCTGTTGATGTGGTTTCTTAGTTCGTTTAAAAGAAGATTACTAGCAATGGCGAAGATAAATGCTTTGAATGGTTGATTGCTATCAATAGTAGCCCGGTTTTCCCAGACTTTGATGAATGCTTCCTGCACAATATCCTTTGCTATGGATTCCGAATGAATAAGTTTATATATAAAAGCATATAGACGAGGCGCATAGATTTCATAAAGCTTCGCAAAGTCTTTGTAAGAACCAACATTCAATCCGCTGATAAATGCTTTTTCAATATCCATATTTATGACTCGTTTTCCTAATAATACTTTAACAATTTACTCATTCTTGCCGCAATCATACGAAAAAGCGTGAAACTGTTCGTTCGTTTACTGTTTTAATTCACCACAAAGTTAATATTTTATTTGCTGATATAGAAATGGCCCACCTGCAAAAATCTGTGTTTTATCGCCTCACTCCTTTCACCTTGGGGTAAGCCAGACATTGAGGTTAAAGGGTATTATCAACCTTAAACACCTACGGTGTTAGTGCGCATCGTTCAAAACCATCCTACCTTCCGTATGAAACAACATCATGTATTCGTAAGACGATCCTATTATTTTATGGATGATAGGATGAAGAAGTACTCGTAAGGTTGTATTCTTTTAACCGTTCCACAATTGTGAACCGGTCGTTCCACCCCTGTGAGATGGTCGGCCCACAAGGGTGAACCGGTCGGCCCACAATTGTGGGACGGTTAAGGGGATGCAACCTTACGATTACTTCTGCATTAATAATACAATAAAACTATGGGAGGAGTTTGCAGGTGCGCCGGTTTTTTTCAAAATCTTAATGTGTTAAAATAGAAATAAGCTGACTCAATTAAAGCAATGAGTCAACTTATTTTACAAAAAGCAGACATCTTAAAAAGGATATGCCCCTTCCTGACTGCCTTTTAAAATCGCATCAAGTAGTTGTTGATCAAATATATTAAGGTCTTTCCTATTAAAAATAGTCATCGGAGAATCACCAACGTTTGTGGTACCGGTATCCCATGAGAAAGGAACAAATCCATGTTTTTTAGCTTCCCGGGTAGTAAATTCCATATAATAAGCACGAGATTCCAAATGTTTTTCTAAAGCTTTACCTGTTAAATCAGGCCTCCG
>JAISDJ010000203.1 GCA_031264865.1 Tannerellaceae bacterium
AAATCCCAAGTGATAAAAGATATAGATAACAATATAGGGCAACTACTAAAGACCGATGCCAAGTTTTACGCTATCCACGTCAGCCCATCGGAAAAGGAACTTCGGGCAATGGGTAATACCGAACAGAAACAAGCCGAAGCCATGAAACGGTATATTCGTGAAGTAGTTATTCCCGAATACGCTAAGAACTTCAACAAAGGACTATCGGCAGAAGATATTAAGTTCCACGGTAAGATACATTTTGACAGGGACAGGTCGAATAATGAATTGAATATGCACTGCCATTTGATTGTCAGCCGTAAAGACCAATCCAATAAAAAGAAATTGTCCCCGCTAACCAACCACAAGAATACGAAGAAAGGAGCGATCAAAGGCGGTTTCGACCGAAAGAACTTATTCCGACAAACGGAGCAAGGCTTTGACAAGCTATTCAACTACAACCGACCTTTAACCGAATCCTTTGAATTCTATAACACAATGAAGAACGGAAGTATATCCGAACAACTCAATATACAGGAGAAACAACTATCCGATGAAAGAAGAATGAATACAGACACACAAGTCGGCATGAAAGTAGATGTGCAGACAGGCATATCGGCAGATAAGCAAGAAAACAAGCAGGAGAGCAAACAAGAAAATATGCATTCTTCCAGTCAGACAGATTTAGGACTATCTTCTGTATTGGGAATATTTACACCTGACATTTCCAAAGAAGAAGAACAACAACAACTCCCTATGAAAAAGAAAAAGAAGAAGCCGAAACAAGGTTTCAGAAGATAAACGATAAAAACCAATGATATGAACGAATACGAAGAAGTCCGAACAGCAATAGACACATACCTGATGAAGCGGTTCAAATACCGTTTATCCCTTGTCTATCTGACACCTGACAGTATTATAGTCTGCCGAAGAGCCAGCCGGGTAGAATTATATTTGCGTATCAGACGGACAGAAAGCCTGTTCCCTTGCGATTGTCTTATTATTGCCCGAATCCGCTTCCGAAAAGAGCGTATTGGACACGGAACACATTTCGTCCGTTTCCTGTCAGAAATAGCCTTGAAATATGGTTTTAAGCATATTGGTATAGAATCGGTTAACGAGAAAAGTCGTTCATTTGCCGAGAAGTTAGGTTTTCTGTCAATAGATAGCTCTAACTATGTAATTTCAATAGAAGAATTACGATAGTCCTTTATTCATTTGAAATACAAAAATACACACAGGCAATAGAACGTCAACACCAAGCCACAAGCGGTTTTTAGAAATTTCTTCCTTTTTGCTTCACAAAAAGAGTAAATTTCTAAAAAGTGTTGCCTTATCTATTCCCTGAATGAAAGAGAGGTATATCAAATAAAAAAAGGAAAAAAATAGGCTTGGGATTAGTTGGCTGATTGAGAACTTTGACGAGGCGGTATAAAACTGTCTATTCTCCGTAAAGCCCCATCAGGATAAAGTATTCATCATGCTTACACCATGTAATATATTTTACGTTCCATAAGCCGGCTGTTACACAATATTCGGCATCATCTGTTTTTGAAGCCATACCCTTATCGGTGCATCGAATAAATTTACCCTCATCAAAAATATTTTCGATATGTACCCTTTCTCCGACACGAGGAATGAATGGACATTGCCAGTCGTAATGAAATTCGCCGACTATCCCGTCTTCTACTTCAAGTATAAATTTGATTTTCATAAGCCTGTCATTTAATTGATACAGGCTATAAAGATACAAATTTTATATAAATACCCCGAACTTTGCTATTTTATAAAAAACAAAGCCGTCCTTTTCGGGAACGACTCTGCATATTGGTTTCGTGATTATATCAGCTATTTGATAGCCGATAATCGTCTTTAATCCTTTCGGAAAGCAGTTGCATATCTTCTTCAATCTTCGCCCCTGTTATCTCCGCATAAATTTGTGTGGTTTTAATATTCCGATGCCCCATCATCTGACTAAGCGTTTCAATCGGAACGCCTTGCGACAGGCAAACAGTCGTTCCGAACGAGTGCCTACTTTGGTGAAATGTAAGTTTATTGCTTAATTTACAGAGATTTCCGATTTGTTTAGTATAGGAACAGACCACATTCATGCAAAGCATTTTGAAAACCTTTCCGTCCTCGCCCGTTCCCTCGTATTTCCGTATTATTTCTTTGGGTATATCCAACAGCGGAACAATGGATTCCGTATTTGTTTTTTGCCGTTTCAGGCTTATCCATTGGTTTCCCTCGCTGTCCGACAACAACTGTTCTTTCCGCAGGTTCTTTATATCGCTGTAGGATAATCCCGTAAACACCCCGAAAACAAACATATCACGTACAAAATCAACGCTTGGCTTATCTATCGGGGTAGTCATTATCTTTTCTATTTCTTCACTGGATAGCCATTTGTGTTTGCTTACAGGTTGGTCAGGAACAAAGCCGAAGAACGGATTCCGCGAGATAATCCCTTTGTGCATGGCACGTTTGATTATTTTCCGCAGGAATACAATATGTTGCATTACGCTACCCGTTGACATTCGTTGTTCCGTTTTCAGGTACAAATCGTAATCTTCGATAAAGGAGTATTCCAACTGTTTAAACGGAATATCTTCCTTTTTGTATTTTGCTTTGATAAAGCGGGACAGGTTCATATAGGCGTTTACATACGACCTGTATGTTGCAATGGTATGGTTTATACCGATACTTTTTTCTATTTCTGCGGTTGCTTCTTCCAATTCCTTTAGTAACGTGGTCGGCTCTTTGGCAATGCCTAAAACGGCATTTTTTACCCGCTCTGCGGTAATATACCCGTCATTCTCTACCATTCGGGCATAATGGGTTTCGATTGTCTTGGAAAGCTCCTTTAGCTCCCTGTTTACCTTTAGCTCGTGCAGGGTTTTTCCGTTGGATTGCCCCGCTTTGGCATCCCACAGTTCGGGAGCGGTTTCCAGTCCTGTACTAAATTGAGATATACTGCCGTCCAATGTGATACGCCCCATGACAGGACATAAACCGTTTTTCTTTGTTTTGTTCCTGTTGATATAGAACAGGTGTTTGAATGTACTTCTCATTGTTTTTTCTATTTGATTTTTTATTATTTTTTTTCTCTATTACTGATTGATTGCTGTTTCTGCGGGTTGTTTGCTAAGGTTGAATTTACCCGCTATCCGTTGCGATAGTTTTTTCATATCGCTTGTTATCTTCTGCGTGGAAACAGTAGCGTATATCTGCGTGGTATGAATATCCCGATGCCCTAACATTCGGCTGACAGTTTCAATCGGAACGCCTTGCGACAGGCAAACCGAAGAAGCGAACGAGTGCCTCGCAACGTGGAATGAAACACTCCGTTCGATACCGCATATTTGGGCTATCCGTTTCAGGTTCACATCAACGGTTGTATATTTCGGTATGGGGAATACTTTATCATCCGTGCGCTCCTTTTCGTACTTCCTGATTATCCGAACGGCAACATCCAGTAAACGGATGCGGGATATTGTACCCGTCTTTTTCCGTGCAGAAACTATCCACAGGTTGCCGTCATCGGTCGTAACAAGTTCCTTAACCGTCAGCTTCTTTATATCCGAATACGCCATTCCCGTAAACGCTGAAAAAATAAACATATCGCGGGTAAGGTTGCGAAAGTAAGTATGAAAGTTGGTGGACATAATTGTTTTCAGTTCCTCAATTGTCAGGTAGCGGTGTATGCTTTTACCCCTTTCGGGTTTGTATTCGGCAAAAGGGTCTGACGGGATATAACCCTTATTGACAGCAATACGGACGACTTTGCGAAGCGGTATGATATTCCGCAGTACGGTATTGGGTTTCATTTTCAGTTCCACCCGCAAATGAAAATCGTAGGCTTCAATAAAGGCGAAATTCAGTTGCTTGAAAGACATATCCGGAACACGGTATTTCTTCAAAAGAAATTCCGATAAGTGGCGGTAAGCATTGCAATACTTATCATAGGTTGTTTCTTCCCGGTCGATGCCGATACGCTTGTGGTAAGTTTCGTTATGTTCTGCATAGACTTTCAACAGGGTTTCCTGAACGGATGCAATACCCTGAAAGGCATTCTTTACTTCTTCGGCTGTTACCCGCCCTTTGTTTTGTAATAGTTCTTTGTAGTACCTGTTTATACTAAGATTGATTTTATCAATCTTACGGTTTACGTCCAAAGCGTGGTGGCTTTTGCCGTCCATGCGCCCCGCTTTAGCGTTCCATTTGGAAATGTCCGCTTCAAGTTTCGCACTGAATTGTGCCATTGTCCGACCAATGGAGATACGTCCCATGACAGGGCATAGTCCGTTTGTTTTCGACTGGTTCTTTTTCAGATAGAACAGAACCTTTAATTCTTCATTCATTTTACTCACTTTCTACTGGTTACAAAATTATTTCCTTAGTGAGCTATTTGAAGAATGGAAAACGCAGACAATCAGCGACTAACAACGACAGTTATTACCTGTCCGTTTCTTTTTTCCCTTCATCGGTCGGAAATCGTTTTAATTTCTATGATTTTCCGATTGTTACCTAATCCAAAATAGGTAATGACTTGGTAACAAAACTCCGTCCTGAACTGTCCTTTTTTGGCATTTTTGCCTGTCCTGATGAAAGGAGACTCAACGCCAATAATCACTGATTTACAAAGAGTTGCTTCGATTGTCCTCTAATGGCATTACCTGTATCAGCCTTTATCAACAAGATGCGCCGCGTGACCGACGCCCGCAAGGTGCTGGTACTGGAAGAAGCCTGGCAGGCGATAGCCCGTGAAGGCATGGCGCAATACATCCAGTACCTCTACAAGACGATAAGGAAGTATAACGGCGAGGTGATCGTTGTATCGCAGGAAGTAGACGACATCATCAGTTCGCCCGTCGTGAAGGAGGCCATAATAATGAATGCCGACACAAAGATACTTCTCGACCAGAAGAAAAACCGCAACAAGTTCGACAAGCTCCGGCAGGTACTGGGCCTTACTGACAGGGAGAAGGCCCAGATACTGTCGATCAACGCCTCTCCGGACAGTAAAAGGGACTACCGTGAGCTGTGGATCGGGCTTGGCGAGATCGGAAGAGCGTCGTGTAGGGAAA
>JAISDJ010000223.1 GCA_031264865.1 Tannerellaceae bacterium
TTTTATGCATTTCCCTGATCGCTTCCTGTTGCGATAACCATAGGGTGTAGTCAGCCTAATTATTGTCAGTAAAATAGCCGGATAATGAAAAAAGTGTTACCTTTACGCCTATGAACTATGATAATATCTTGAAAATAGAAAAGAATAACAGACATGGCAAATTCGGCAAATTTTCAAAACGAATTATCGCTTCAGATAAAAGCCCGTTTTCCGGCTATTTACATCATAACGTGGGAGGAGCAGCGGCTTGTAGCGACGATAAGAGAGATGGCGAGCGACAGTTCGCTGTTCTCAAAAGCCCGCGACGTCTGGGAGTGGACGGTTGTCGACGGCTTCAAATGCAACGGTAAAAGCAAGGGCGGCGATATTCAAACCTCGCAGCGGGCGCTGGAGTTTATCAGCGCCTACGAGGGCGACGGTATTTTTATTCTGAAGGATTTGTATCACGACCTGGCCCAGCAGGCTCGTGCCATCGAGGCTTCGCTGATACGCACGCTGAAAGACCTGGTGTGGAATATCAAAGAGGATAAATTTCTGAAAACACTTATTATCACTGGTTTCGATAAGTTTATTCCGGATGATTTACAGAAGGAAATCCAGATAAGGACATTCGAGCTGCCCTCCAAGGAGGAGTTAAAAGAAGCCCTTCTCAACTTAGTGAAACAGAACGAGCATAATGACAAACTCCGGTTTGATTTGAGCGACGCTACCATTGATAAACTGTGCGACGCCGCCACCGGCCTGACCATACACGAAGCGGAAAATGCTTTTGCCCTGTCCATTGTAAAAGACGGCGAGCTGAACGCCGGGGATATTGTTTCCATTGCCGAAGAAAAGAAACAGATTATTCAGCGCAACGGATTGCTGGAGTTCAGCATGCCCAACCTGAAAATGGAGGACATCGGCGGACTGCAGAACCTGAAAAACTGGCTCGTCAAACGATCGGATTCCTGGTCGGAAAAAGCAAAAAAATACAACCTGCCCAGTCCGAGAGGTATCCTGTTGACCGGGCTGCCGGGCTGTGGGAAGAGCTTAACGGCAAAAGCCATCAGCACCTACTGGAACATTCCCCTGCTGCGTCTCGATATGGGGAGCCTGTACAATAGCCTGGTAGGAAGCAGCGAGCGCAATATGCGCGGCATTATTCAAACCGCCGAAGCAATGGCGCCCTGCGTACTGTGGGTGGACGAAATAGAAAAAGCCTTTTCGGGAATCGGCTCTACAGGCGACAGCGGTGTGGCGACACGCATGTTTGGCACGTTCCTTACCTGGATGCAGGAAAAGAAAAAGTTCGTTTTTGTAGCGGCAACCGCCAACAATATCCACTCGCTTCCTCCGGAACTGATGCGGAAAGGACGCTTCGACGAGATATTTTTCGTTGATCTGCCTACCTGGACAGAGCGGAAAATCATCCTGAACATTCACCTGAAAAAACGGTTGAATCATCCCGAAGTAATCGGAAATCTGCAGTTGGACGAGCCGTTCATGGAACGCCTTACCGACAGAACCGAAGGATTTACCGGCGCCGAAATCGAGCAGGTCGTTATTTCGGCACTCTTCGAGGCTTTTGCTGAAAACAGAGGCGTTACCGAAAGTGATTTCGAGTTTGCCATCGACGGAACCGTGCCGCTGGTCGTAACGCAGGCAGAGCAGATAGACCGTATCCGCGAATGGGCAAACATGCGGGCGGTATCAGCCACCTCGAAAGAGCATAAAAACAGGGAGGAAGAGGTCGTTCGCGCTGCGGCTTCTCCCGTTCCCAAACCGGAGACAGGCCCGCGGGGAGGCCGGAATATCGAATTTTAAAGTCAGCTAACAAATAAATTTACGCATCATGAGCATGATTGTTACCCTTGTTTCCCTCAGAACCGTTATACGAAACAAAGAACTGTTGCAGAAAGCGCTCGAAAAAACAGCAGCGCAGAATATACGCGTGTACGAGAAATCCCTGAAATGCGACCTGGACCGGTTTCATGTAGAACTTGCTCTTAAAGGAGACCTGACATTTTCCATCAACACAACCGTAAGAACATCACGCACAGCCATGCAACGGCACGAAAGCAAAAGCCAAAGCGCAACGGAAGCCCTGGAGGTGTTTAAAAGCGACTTGACGACCGCATACGGCGCCCTGGTGCAGGAACATGTGTATGAAACCCTGAAAAGAAAAGCCGTGCAAAAAGGCCTGACGCTTGAAAAAGAGGCGATTCAGAACGACCAGTCCATAGTATTAACCTATACGATCAATTAAGCATCATGGCAAAGAAATTAATCATATCCATTGACAAAAACGGATTCGTAACCGCCGAGGTAAACGGCGTGAAAGGGGAAAAATGCCGCGATTACCTTGCCCTGCTCGAAGATATTCTGGAAGGCAAGGCCGTAACGGAAGAATTAACGCAGGAGTACTACGAGCAGCCCGTAAAGCTGAACGAAGAGCAAAGGATCGATACTGTTTCAAAATAAGTATGAATTATGAATTATTATGAATTATGGACGGATAGTGAAAATATTATTGCATTTCTGATAACACTTGGACTGCTGCTTACGGTAGTACTGCCTATCTGGATAGTGATCAAAAGAGACGTCAGGTATTCTGCAATGGTACGAATCAACCATCTTCCCAAGTCCTGGATAATAGAAACACTGGGGCTGACCGACAGGCAGGCAGGGCAGATTGTCGCCCGGCGGCATGCATCGGGATATTTCGTCAATTACAAAGACTTTGTCGCGCGAACCGATTGTTTCTCACGCAAGGAGTATAAAAAAATCAAAAGGAAGCTGGATTTCACAATAAGCTATACTTCCACACGAATTAACCATGCTAACTGTACCGGGATAATGGAAGGACTGTGGCTAACCGCCGATCAGGCCGGACAGCTTGTCGCCCAACGGGACAAGTCGGGGTATTTTACCGATTACCGCGACTTCGTCACGCAAACCGGCCTCCCCAAAAAGCAGTGTGCAAAAATCAAAGAGTACCTGGATTTCACAATACACTATACTTCTACACAAATCTGCTTTGCCGACAGGAAACAATTGAAGGAGGGATTACACCTGTCCGACGATCAGGCTCGAAAGATTGTTGACGAACGGGATACGTATGGCGATTTCTCTGATTACAACGATTTCGTCAGGCGAACCGGCATCCCCGAAACGCAATGTGCAACATTCAGAAAGTATCTGAGTTTCACAATAAACCATACTTCTGCACAAATCAACCGCGCCGGCAGGGGACAGATGCAGACGGGACTGCGCTTAACCAACGATCAGGCACGAAAGATTATTGACGAACGCGATGCGCGCGGCGATTTCTCCGATTACGGCGATTTCCTCACGCGAACCGGTTTCTCCGAAAAGGAGTGTGCCGGATTCAAAGAATGGCTGAGGTTCGAGCAGACATATACCTCCGTACAAATCAACTTTGCCACCGAGAAGCAGATAAAGGCAGCACTGAGGCTCACCGACAGTCAGGCCCAAACGATGGTTGCCGAACGCGACGCACACGGCGAGTTTTCCGGTTATGACGATTTTATCCGGCGAACCGGTTTCTCCGAAGAGGAGTGCGCCCGGTTCAAAAAATGGATGAAGTTCAAAGTGTCTACAAAAATCAACTTTGCCACTTATGCCGAGATGCGCGCAGAACTGGGACTGACCGCCTCTGAAGCCAAAATAATTGTTGCCGAACGAAAAACACATGTCAATTTTCTTGATTACAACGATTTCAGGAAGAAAACCCGGTTCTCCGGATCGACGTGCCTTAGAATCAAAAAGTATCTGGATTTCACAATCCGTCCCCCCGAAATACAACCGGTCGTGAATGATTCGGCGGAAATCAATCTGGACGAAATAATCCGGAAAGCAAAAACCGGCACAGCAAAAAGAACGGACGCCGGTACGGCTGGGAAAGCGCAGGCCGTCGCTCCGGCGCGTTTGCCCGCTATAAAAATCAATGACGCTTCCGAGACAGAAATACAGGAGCGGTTGGGAGTAACTATCATTCAAGCCAAAATGATTGTTGCCGAACGAAAAGCGCGGGGCAATTATCCCGACTACGGGGATTTCGTCAATCGAACCGGTCTGTCCGAAAGAGCATGCAGCAGGTTCAAAGACAGTCTGGATTTCACAGTCAGTCATTTCTCCGACAGAAAACAGGGCCGGGTGCTGGATATATGATGGGAACGGAACAAACGGACACGCTTTACATTCACGACTTCATTCCGGTAACCGAAGTGGAGGGGCCCGGCAAGCGCGCCAGCCTCTTGGTGCAGGGATGTTCTATCCGGTGCAAGGGCTGCATGGTTCCGCATACATGGAAGAGGGAGGAAGGAAAACCGGTGCATGTCGGAGAACTGCTGCGCCGGATACGTTCGAATCATGAAATTGAAGGGCTCACGGTGCTGGGCGGCGAGCCGATGGATCAGGCCAAAGCGTTGCTGCCCCTGCTGACCGGCGTGAAAGACGCGGGTTTGTCTCTGATCGTATTTACCGGATATGAACGAGAGCAAATCCGGGACGCCGCCGGAGAAAAAATCATCGCCCTGTGCGACATCCTTATCGACGGCCCCTACATGCAGGAATATACCGACTTTTCGCGCCCCTACATAGGATCGGCCAACCAGCAGATCCGTTTTCTGACAGACAGATACGCCTCTTTAAAAGAGCAGTTACTATCCGGAAAACAAAAAATAGAAGTCCGCCTCTCCACCGACGGAGCCGTGAAAATCAACGGACTGCTGCCAAAAGAATTGCTGGAAGAGTTGCAGCGCGAACTCTCAGGGCGCGCGGCGGAGGACAGGAACGACAAATCATAAGGCAAATTTGACGCATAAACAGATAAACAGTACTTTTATGCCGGAATAATTAATTATCAAAAAACAGTTCATCATGTTAGAGAAAGAATTTTTAGGGAATACCTTACAGAATTGGGGTATATCTATCCTTTTTATTGTCGGCGCCTTTGTAATTGTGAAGATTGTTTCATGGATAGGTAAAAAACACATCGAGCCTTTTATAAAAAGAACAAATAATAAGCTGGATGATATTATATATAGTTCGGTAAAGCCACCCCTTCTTTTTGCTATTATGTTAATAGGATTTTGGATTGCCATCCATCGATTGAGTTGTCCGGATACGTTTGTAAAGGCCGTTGATAGCGCTAGTAAAATACTGATTATCTTAAATATTACCTGGCTTTTTGCCAAACTTATCAGCCGCTTGCTTGAACAATACTGGGTAGGGAACGCCGATGACGTCCAACAGCATAAAATGTATCCTATCGTAAACCGTGCATTTTTAGTTATTATATGGATAATTGGTTTAGTGATGGCATTAAGTAATGTAGGAGTTAATATCGCCGCATTACTTGGTACATTAGGTATTGGAGGTATTGCCTTTGCTTTGGCTGCTCAGGATACGGTAAAGAATATTTTCGGGGCTTTTACTATATTAACAGATAAACCTTTTAATATTGGAGATACGGTACGTATCGACAGTTTTGAAGGAACAATCGTAGATGTAGGGATCCGTAGTACAAAAATCATGGATTATGATAAAAGAGTGATTACTATGCCTAATTATAAAATAACAGATGCTTCGATAATAAATATTTCGTCGGAAGACCCATACAGGCGTGTCGTAATGAAAATCGGATTGACATATGATACTACGCCTGAAAAAATGCAAGAGGCAATGGATTTGTTGAAGTCTATGCCATCGAGAGTTGCATGTTTAAAAGAAGATGATATAACTGTATTCTTTTCCGATTTCGGCGATTTTTCTATGGTTATTACATTTATTTATTTTATTGAAAAGAGCGCAGGTATTCAGCCGGTTACATCCAATGTAAATATGGAAATATTAATGTCTTTCAATAAAGCAGGGCTTAGTTTTGCCTTTCCGTCTCAAACATTATATATTGATTATCAATCAATAAAATAATCTTATCGTCTTATCTATTTACTAACAAATAACTAATTATCCGGTTATTCCCATTTAGTCGCCTTACAATTGTTGGGCGATCGCTCCACAATTGTGAGGCGAATGAATTACAATTGTCAAGCGATCATTCAACAATTGTAAGGCGATTAAATGGATAGGACCTGTTTTGTATACCATAAATATAAGTTCTCTTCTTTGAATATTAATCATAGGTTGTAAGATTTTAGGAAAAACGTTATCTTTGGGGCGATTTTAAAAGAACGATTAACGTATTATGAACAAGAAATTTACTGAGTATTCGAAATTTGACTTATCGGACGTCAACAAGAAGGTGTTGAAGAAGTGGCAGGACGGCGATTTTTTCCGCAAAAGTCTTGAAATTCGCGAAGGCGCTCCCTCTTTCGTATTCTACGAAGGACCTCCTTCTGCTAATGGTATGCCTGGCATTCACCATGTGATTGCTCGTTCGATTAAGGATATTTTCTGTCGTTACAAAACAATGAAAGGATATTTGGTAAATCGTAAAGCAGGTTGGGATACACACGGCTTGCCTGTTGAGTTGGGCGTTGAAAAAGAATTAGGTATTACCAAAGAAGATATTGGCAAAAAGATTTCTGTAGCAGATTATAATGCCGCTTGTCGTAAAGCAGTAATGAAATATACGAAAGAGTGGGAAGACTTAACGGATAAAATGGGGTATTGGGTGGATATGGAACATCCCTATATCACCTATGATAACCGTTACATTGAAACACTTTGGTTTTTACTTAAGGAATTGTATAAGAAAGGTTTGTTATATAAGGGTTATACAATTCAGCCTTATTCTCCTGCCGCAGGTACCGGCTTAAGTACGCACGAATTAAATCAGCCGGGTACTTACAAGGATGTGAAAGATACAACATGTACGGCTCAGTTTAAGATAATTAATCCGAAACCGGAAATGACCGGGCATGGCGATGCTTTCTTCTTAGCCTGGACAACTACTCCATGGACATTGCCTTCTAATACGGCGCTTTGTGTTGGGCTTACTATC
Organism: Tannerellaceae bacterium; assembly: GCA_031264865.1. Taxonomy (GTDB): domain Bacteria; phylum Bacteroidota; class Bacteroidia; order Bacteroidales; family Tannerellaceae; genus DFXE01. Next base: position 6,971 of record JAISDJ010000223.1, read on the forward strand.
ACATATGTTGCCGTGCAAACGTTTAATCCTTATACAGGTTATCCGATTACAGTAATCTTAGCCAAAGATTTGCTATCGACTTATTTTAATCCGAAAGCAGCTGAATTAGTTTTATCCGATTATAAACAAGGAGATAAACAAGTTCCGTATAAAGTAATTTCCGAATGGAAAGGTTCAGACTTGGTTGGTATCAACTATGAACAATTAATTCAGTGGGTGAATCCGGGGGAAGGCGCATTTCGTGTTATATCGGGCGACTTTGTAACTACGGAAGATGGTACTGGTATCGTTCATATCGCTCCTACATTTGGCGCGGATGACGATAAAGTAGGAAAAGCGAATGGTGTACCACCTTTGATGTTAATTGATAAGGAAGGAAACAAACGTCCGATGGTTGATATGACAGGGAAATATTACCTGTTGGAAGATTTAGATCCGGAGTTTGTACAAAACTATATGAATGCAGCAGACTACGACCCGTTTGCCGGACGCTTTGTAAAGAATGCTTATGATCCGAGCTTATCCGATAGCGATGAAACATTGGATGTTAGTATCTGTATGATGCTGAAAGCGCAAAATCGCGTATTTCGTATCGAAAAGCACGTACATAATTATCCGCATTGCTGGCGTACAGACAAACCTGTATTATATTATCCGCTAGACAGTTGGTTTATCCGAACAACAGCTCATCGTAACCGTTTAATCGAATTGAATAATACAATCAACTGGAAGCCTCAAAGTACAGGAACCGGGCGTTTTGGTAAATGGCTCGAAAACTTACAAGATTGGAACCTGAGCCGTAGTCGTTATTGGGGAACCCCTTTACCTATTTGGCGTACAGAGGAAGGAGATGAAGAGATTTGCATTGGTTCGGTTGAAGAACTGTATGTTGAAATAAAGAAAGCTATAAAAGCCGGCATGATGGAAGAAAATCCGTTTAAAAACTTCGAACCGGGTGTTTATACGCAAGAAAATTATGATAAGATAGACCTGCATCGCCCATATGTGGACGAGATAATCCTTGTTTCAAAAAGTGGAAAACCAATGAAACGGGAAACAGATTTGATAGATGTCTGGTTCGATTCGGGCGCCATGCCATATGCCCAGATACATTATCCGTTTGAGAATAAAGAATCGTTGGATAAAGGCATTGTTTTTCCCGCCGATTTTATTGCAGAAGGAGTAGACCAGACACGTGGCTGGTTCTTTACGCTTCATGCTATATCGACTATGGTATTTGATACGGTTTCGTTTAAGACGGTTGTTTCAAATGGTTTGGTGTTGGATAAGAACGGAAACAAGATGTCAAAACGCTTAGGTAATGGCGTTGATCCTTTTGAGACGATTGAACAATATGGTTCCGATCCATTGCGCTGGTATATGATAACTAATGCATCGCCATGGGATAATTTGAAATTTGATACGGAAGGATTAGATGAAGTACGTCGGAAGTTCTTCGGAACGCTTTATAATACATATTCCTTTTTTGCATTGTATGCAAATGTAGATAACTTTGATTATTCGGAACCGGATATTTTTCATAAAGAACGTCCGGAAATAGACAGGTGGATTCTTTCTTTGTTAAACTCGCTTATCAAAGAAGTAGATGTTCAATTGGAAAATTATGAACCTACTCGTGCGGGACGTGCTATCTCGGAATTTGTGAATGATAACCTGAGTAACTGGTATGTTCGTTTGAACCGCCGGCGTTTCTGGGGTGGGGGAATGACTACAGATAAACTGTCGGCCTATCAGACTTTATATACATGTTTGGAAACGGTTGCCAAACTGATGGCTCCGATATCACCTTTTTATGCAGATCAATTATTTACGGATTTGATTGCTGTGACAGGACGTGAAAAGGTTGAGTCTGTCCATTTATCAGACTTCCCTGCATTTGATGAAGCATTGATAGATAAAGATTTGGAAGAGCGAATGAAAATGGCGCAAGATGTATCCTCTATGGTGCTTGCGCTTCGAAGAAAGGTAAGTATTAAAGTTCGTCAACCTCTTCAAACAATTATGATCCCGGTATTAGATACTCATCAACAAGACGCATTGGAAGCTGTTAAGAATCTTATTCTAAATGAGGTGAACGTAAAGGAAATGAAGTTTGTAGATAATTCTGCAAGCATTTTGGTAAAGAAAGTAAAACCGGACTTTAAGAAGTTAGGGCCTCGTTATGGAAAGATCATGAAACAATTAGCTGATATCATTCAGAATATGAGCCAGGATGATATCTTAGCTTTTGAATCAACCGGAACATTTACTTGTCATGTAGATGGACAGGAAGCTGTTGTGGAACTATCGGATGTAGAAGTTATCTCGGAAGATATTCCCGACTGGTTGGTAGCTAATGAAGGTAAACTTACCGTTGCACTGGATATTAGTATCACGGATGAACTTCGTAAAGAAGGATTGGCGCGCGAGTTGGTTAATCGTATTCAAAATCTTCGTAAAAGTAATGGTTTGGATATAACTGATAAGATAAAGATACATATATTGTCGACTCCTCAAATGGATGAAGCTATAAATGATTATCATGACTATATAAAAAATCAAATATTGGCTGTATCATTGAAGGTAGTAGATATTCTGAGTGATGCTACTGTGGTGGAGTTTGATGGCTTTAGTTTATCTATCCGAATCGATAAAGTATGATTATAAAAAAAAGGACTAACTCTTGTATCGTAAATAATAATATGTATATTTGGAATACTTAAAATGACAGGCTTTAATTGTAATAATGTAAGAACAAATTTATTGAATCATGGCAGAAAAAACAAAATATTCGGATGCCGAACTCGAGGAGTTCCGCGCCATAATAATGGAGAAGTTGGAGAAAGCTAAAAAGGACTATGACTTGTTGAGATCGGGTATTACTAATTCCGATGGAAATGATGTGTCTGATACCTCTCCGACGTTTAAAGTATTGGAAGAAGGCGCTGCCACTTTGTCGAAAGAAGAAGCCGGCCGTTTAGCTCAACGCCAAATGAAGTTTATACAGAATTTACAGGCAGCATTGATTCGTATAGAAAATAAAACATACGGTATTTGTCGCGAAACAGGTAAATTGATCCCAAAAGAAAGGCTTCGTGCCGTACCTCATGCAACATTAAGTATTGAAGCTAAACAAGGAGGCGCTAAATAAATGAAATTTTCGAAAGGTTGGGGAGCAGTATTGACCATAATGCTGCTCCTTATTCTTGACCAAGCGCTGAAAATATGGGTGAAAACTCATATGCAGTTGCATGAAAGTTATCAAATTACTTCATGGTTTTATATCTATTTCACTGAAAATCCAGGAATGGCATTTGGTATTGAAGTCTTTGGTAAATTATTCTTATCTATCTTTCGTATCATAGCAGTAGGGTTTATCGGGTATTATCTTTGTAAGATTGTAAAAGAGAAGTACAACTTTGGATTTATTGTATGTATCTCATTGATTTTTGCCGGTGCAATAGGAAATATAATTGACTCAATATTTTACGGCGTCATATTTGACCATAGTTTCGGACAAGTAGCGTCTTTTGTGCCTGAAGGCGGAGGATACTCTACCTGGTTGCATGGGAAAGTAGTAGATATGTTCTATTTCCCCCTAATTGAAACAGTGTTACCTGATTGGATTCCTTTTTGGGGAGGTAAGGATTTTATTTTCTTTCGTCCGATTTTTAATATTGCCGATTCGGCTATTTGTGTAGGAGTATTTATTTTGTTTATCTTTTACCGCCATACATTATCTAAAAGCCTTTCTAAAGAAGAGAAGCATAAAGGAAAAGAGAATGCGGAAGAACTTGTATAAATATGGCCTTACTTTAGTAGCAACAACATTACTGATGGCGTGTAGCAAAGTTCCGGATGATATTCTGTCGGAAAAGAAAATGCGAGATGTAATGATTGATGTTTATTTAGCAGAGTCATTGATTGAAATGAACAGGGCGGTTTATCCAGATACGGTACGAAAAGCAGCCTTATTTCAATCTGTCTTTCGAAAACATAATATTACTGAGGCTGTATATGATAGTTCATTGGTGTGGTATAGTAAGAATATGGATATTTATATGCACGTGCTTGATATGGCTTTGACTGATATAAATACCCATATCCGGGATATGGGAGATGTGCAGGCCAGTGCAGCTCCGAATACAAATCAAGATTCCATAAATATATGGCCTCGCAGAGATTTTTTAGTCTTTTATCCTACAGCTTTGTTTAATGGGGTGACATTCGACATTTACCCGGATAGAGTCTATTCGTCAGGTAGTTCTTTCGTGTTAGGTATGCGTGTATGGGGATTGACGGATCAAATGCATTATTTTCCGGAAATACGGATGACCATCGACCAAAATGATACGGTTTTGTATGTAAATAAAAAGATAACAAAAGACGGTTATCATGAAGCAATTCTTAGAGGTTTGCCAACCAAACAAATCAAACGTGTATATGGATATATACGTATGGATAATACAGATAAAAATTATTATAAGATATATGTAGATAGCCTGAACTTGATGAAATATAATTATGGTTCGTCTGCTATGTCGTCGACTCCAACAGATTCTATAAATTAATTGTATGCGCCGGATAGCTGCTCATTATATATATTGGCATCAATTACATAAAATGAGTTACATTGAATTAGATGATAAGGGTATATTCAATGGTGTTTTTTCATTATATGACGAAATAGCCGGAACAGAATTTTATGATGGTCTCCTGATTCCGGTTAATGAACCGGACAGGTTTACTAAATTAGACGGATTATCCGGTTTATCCCATGAGGTAAGACTATCGGATATCACAGAAAATGTCTTTGTCGGTAATAAGGTTCATTTATACAGAATCCATTGTGATAAAATATACACTGTCTGAATTTTTCATCTATAATTTGTGAAATGAATCCCAACACTTTCCAGATTGGAAAGGGACTATGTATCTGGGACTTCGATCCGATCAATCGGTTTATACCTAAAGGATTCTCGGAAAAAGTAATAATAAACAGATAATTTATTACTAACTTTGCTGTCTTTCAATATGAAGGTAAATAAAAAGGTTAATGATTGATTTTGAGAAGATACCGTCGCCATGTTATGTGATGGAAGAAAAACGGCTCCGAAAGAACTTATCTCTTATAAAATATGTGAAGGAGCAGTCTGACGTTAATATTATCTTAGCATTCAAAGCATTTGCTATGTGGAAATCATTTCCGATTATCCGCGAGTATATTCCTTTCTCTACAGCAAGTTCCATATACGAAGCTCAATTAGCTTTTGAGGAAATGGGCAGTCCGGCACATACCTATTCGCCTGCTTATACTGAAAAAGATTTTCCTCTGATATTAAAATATAGTAGCCACGTAACATTTAATTCCCTTTCACAGTTTGAACGTTTTTATCCGATGGCACAAGCCGGTGACAATAACGTATCTTGTGGTATACGTATCAATCCGGAATATTCGGTAGTAAAAACAGATTTATACAACCCGACAGCGCCTGGTTCACGAATGGGGGTTATAAACGATTTGTTGGGGGATAGTTTACCGGAAGGAATAGAAGGCTTTCATTTCCATGCTTTATGCGAATCATCTTCCTATGATTTGGAAAAGATGTTAAAAGAGGTTGAAAAACGTTTTGGACGTTTTCTTCCGTCAATTAAATGGCTGAATATGGGCGGAGGACATCTGATGACACGTAAAGATTATAATATCGAGCATCTTATTTCAGTACTGCAAACATTCAAATCTAAATATCCTGCTTTAGAAATAATTATGGAGCCCGGAAGCGCTTTTGCCTGGCAAACGGGATTTTTACTTACAACAGTAGTTGATATGGTAGAAAACCATGGTATTAAAACCGCTATTATTGATGCATCCTTTACTTGTCATATGCCTGATTGCCTCGAAATGCCTTATAAGCCGGTTATCCGTAATGCAACAGATGCAATAGAAGGAAAGTTTACTTACCGTATCGGTGGCAATAGCTGCCTAAGTGGCGATTTTATGGGCGATTGGTCTTTTGAACAACCATTGAAAATAGGAGATAAGATAATCTTTGAAGATATGATACATTATACGATTGTAAAAACAAATATGTTCAACGGTATTCCACATCCTTCCATCGCATTATGGAATAAAAATGATGAATTGATTATCTATAAAACATTCACATACGAAGACTACAAACAAAGGAATAGTTGACAATTACTATGCGAAAAATCATAAAATTGTCAACTGTCAACTAAATAAACTATTTTAGTAGTTCAAAATAAAGCAAAACGAAAAATGGGTATTTTCAATTTCTTCAATAAAGAGAAAAAAGAAACATTAGACAAAGGGTTATCTAAAACAAAAGAAAGTGTTTTTTCAAAGTTAACACGTGCTGTCGCCGGAAAAAGTAAAGTAGACGATGATGTGTTAGACAATTTGGAAGAAGTACTAATAACCTCAGATGTAGGAGTAGAGACAACGCTCAAGATAATCTCACGTATTGAAAAACGTGTTGCCAAAGATAAATATGTAAATACGAAGGAGCTTACTACCATTTTGCGTGATGAAATAGCCGATTTACTTACAGAAAATAACACTACTGATTCGGAAGGATTTGTTTTACCTGATAATGCTAAACCTTATGTAATTATGGTGGTAGGAGTAAACGGAGTAGGCAAAACAACTACGATTGGTAAATTAGCTTATCAGTTTAAAAAAGCAGGTAAAAATGTTTATTTAGGAGCAGCCGACACATTCCGCGCAGCAGCTGTAGAACAATTAGTAATCTGGGGTGAAAGAGTAGGAGTGCCCGTTGTAAAACAAAAGATGGGTTCCGACCCAGCTTCTGTCGCTTTTGACACATTAAGCTCTGCTAAAGCTAATAATGCTGATGTGGTTATCATCGATACCGCCGGTCGGTTACACAACAAGGTAAACCTGATGAATGAGCTTACCAAGATAAAGAATGTGATGAAAAAAGTTGTGCCCGACGCTCCGCATGAAGTATTGTTGATTTTGGATGGTTCTACCGGACAAAATGCCTTTGAGCAAGCTAAGCAATTTACAGCTGCTACTGAGGTAAATGCATTGGCTATCACAAAACTTGATGGTACAGCCAAAGGAGGAGTAGTTATCGGTATATCCGACCATTTCCATATCCCTGTTAAATACATTGGTTTGGGAGAAGGAATAGAAGATCTCCAACTATTTAATAAGAAAGAATTTGTAGATTCATTATTTGGCGAATAATACTTCTTTCTTAGCCGGATAATAACGTAGTTAATGAAGAGAAATAAGGTAGATATAATTACGTTAGGTTGTTCAAAAAATTTGGTTGATTCCGAACAACTTATGCGACAATTTACAGCTAATGGATATGTTATTGAACACGATCCGCCCACTATTACCGGCGAAATAGTAGTCGTTAATACATGTGGTTTTATAGGAGATGCACAGGAAGAATCCATAAATATGATTCTTGAATTGGGAGAAGCCAAAAAAAAGGGGAAAATCGGACAGCTTTATGTAATGGGATGTCTCTCAGAACGTTTTCTAAAAGAGTTGGAAAAGGAAATTCCCGAAGTAGACCATTTCTATGGTAAATTTAATTGGAAAGAACTCTTATCGGATATAGGTAAATCATACTATAGGGATTTATCTGCCGAACGCATTCTTACCACTCCAAACCATTATGCTTATTTGAAAATATCAGAAGGATGTAACCGTACCTGTTCATATTGCTCAATTCCTATTATGACTGGAAAATATCAATCCCGCTCTATTGAAGATATCGAACAAGAAGTCAGGATTTTAGTCGAACAAGGTGTAAAGGAATTTCAAATGATAGCGCAAGACCTTACCTATTATGGGTTAGATATCTATAAACAATTAACTCTTCCCAAACTGATAGAGCGTATTTCGGATATTAAGGGGGTAGAATGGATACGTTTGCATTATGGTTATCCGGCTCGTTTTCCTTATGATTTACTAAGGGTGATGCGCGAACGGGAAAATGTATGTAAATACTTGGATATCGCTTTGCAACATATCAGCAATAATATGTTGAAGCAGATGCGACGTAATATTACAAAAGAAGAAACATATGCATTGTTGGAGCGTATTCGCGAGGAAGTTCCTGGTATTCATCTACGCACAACATTAATGGTTGGACATCCGGGAGAAACAGAAAGCGATTTCGAAGAATTGGTTGAATTTATAAAGAAAATACGTTTTGAACGTATGGGGGCTTTTGCTTATAGTCATGAAAAAGGAACCTATTCATACAAAAATTATAACGATGAAATCAGCCCAGATAATAAACAAGAACGTTTGGATTATATTATGCGTGTCCAGGAAAGGATTTCTTCGGAAATAAACGAACAAAAGCTAGATAAAACATTTAGGGTAATTATTGATAAGGAAGAAGACGACTTCTACATCGGGCGAACGGAATTTGATTCGCCGGAAGTAGACCCCGAAGTACTTGTTACAAAAGAAAAAACACTTAACGTAGGGACATTTTATAATGTAAAAATTAATAATACAGATGCTTTTGATTTATATGGTTCTGCGATGGAATCATAAAAAAATGAGCGTAAATTTGCTCAATTACAAAAAAATAACTAATATCGCTGTGTAATACGAACATAATCAATAAATATGAAAAATAAAGAATTAATTAAAGAATTGGCTATGCGTATGAAATGGACTTCTGGAGAAGTTTCAGAAATGTTATCCGGGCTAAGTTCGATCATTGGTTCTCACTTGGTTGAAAGTGATACCATTCTTTTGGAAGAATTCGGACAGTTTGAAGCACGAAAAAAAGGAGAACGTATTTCTGTTAATCCGGCAAATGGAAAACGTTATTTAGTTCCGCCGAAATTGGTACCGGTATTCAAACCCGATACTGCGGTTAAAGCAAAACTTAAAGAAATAGGACGATGAACAACCGTTTGACAATAAAAGAATTGACCATTGAATTAGCGAAATCTACCGGTAAAGATCATGAAAGTGTAGAGAAATTTCTTAATGAATTTGTCACAGTTGTAAGTGAAAATATATTTACCGATCGCATAGTGCAAGTTAAAGGTATTGGTACTTTTAAAATCATACAAGTAGAAAAAAGAGAAAGTATTGATGTAAACACGAAAGAACGTATTGTTATTCCAGAACATTATAAGTTAAATTTTTCTCCGGAAAAAGATTTGAAAGAAACAGTAAATAAACCTTTTTCATTTTTTGAATCTATAGAGATAAATGACGATTCAGACTTTGCTTCTGTTGAGTCGGAATTGGAAGAAGGGAAAAGTATTGATGTAGATGAAGATGTAGACGATGATACAGATAGCATAGATACTGAAAGTGATACAGTTCAGAGAACAGAATTAATTTCGGAACTTGAACCCCAACTGCCTGCATTTGATTTAGGAATAACAGAAGAACCAATCGAAGAAACTATAGAGGAAGTTTTTGCTACTCCTATAGAAGAAGAAAAAGTTACATTTGTTGAAAGAATTGAGCTGGAGAAAACAAATGCGTCGGAAGAACCTACAATTGAGTCAGTTATAGTAAAATCAATAATTGATGAAATAAAAGAAGAAGTTAAACAGGAAGAAAAACAAAAAGAAGGAAAAGTTATATCCGAACCTATATCGGTAATGAATATAATTGTAGAAAAAGCAGATGAGCCGGAGCCTGTTATTGAAGAAGTACAGGAAGAAACTTATGACATGAAAGAAGTAAACCATTTAAATGAAAACAGTATGGCTGAATATAGTGAAAACAGAAGAAATAGAGATTATAGCAGAGAAAGTGAACGTAATTCTGGAGGTAATAATAATACGTTAGTAACACTTCTGCTGGGATTAGTTGTCATTTTAATTATAGCATTAGGAAGTGTAGTCTTTATGAGTAGAGATGTTCTTTTTAAAGGAACTTCTACTGATATTACGAAAACAACTACTACTAACCGCCCTAACCAATTTACCTTGCCTGACGATGATGCGGATTCGGATAGCATGGAAGATGGATGGGGAATTGAAGATGACGAGTTCGATGAAGTTGAAGAACCGGGTACTACCAATCCTCCAACAACTGATTCGAATGTAATTGCAAATGTGCAGATAAAAAGAGGGGACAGATTAAACCTAATCGCCCTTGAATATTATGGAAATAAATTGTTCTGGGTATATATTTACGAACATAACAAATCTAAAATAACAAATCCTAATAGGATACCTGTTGGATTAGATTTAGAAATACCGGCAAAGAACGTTTATAATATTGATGCAAATGACCAGGCCTCAATACGGAGAGCTTCGGTTCTTCAAACACAAATTCTTTCTAAATATCCAAGTAGTAATCCATACGGTAATTCGTATAACCAATACAATCCGTATAATCAATATAACGATCCATATCAACAATATAGTGATCCATACCAAAATCAATATCAGTATCAGCAAATTCCTAATTATTACTAATTAAAGATTGATAAGGGTTAAGTTAGTATTATTTAACTGCAAAAATGTAAGGATACGATTTTAACATTTATAATTTTGTGCTTCGATAACGGAGAAGCACAAAATTTAAACATATAATAATATAGGAAATCTATGAATCAGACAGTAAATATTCGTGAGTTGAACGAGCGAATAGAGAGCAAGAGTTCGTTTGTGAACATGATTACTATGGGAATGGACAAAGTAATCGTTGGTCAAAAACATTTAGTTGAATCTTTATTAATAGGTTTGCTTTCGGATGGGCATATTTTATTAGAAGGTGTTCCCGGTTTAGCAAAAACGTTAGCCATAAAGACATTGGCTTCGTTGATAGACGCAAAATACAGCCGTATTCAGTTTACTCCGGATTTACTTCCTGCCGATGTTATCGGAACAATGATTTATAGTCAGAAAAAAGAGGAGTTTTTAGTTAAACATGGTCCTGTATTTGCAAATTTTGTATTAGCTGATGAAATTAATCGTGCTCCTGCCAAAGTTCAAAGTGCACTTTTAGAAGCCATGCAAGAACGACAGGTAACCATCAGTGAAGAAACATATAAGTTGCCTGAGCCTTTCCTTGTAATGGCTACTCAAAACCCAATTGAGCAAGAAGGCACTTATCCGCTTCCGGAAGCTCAGGTAGACCGTTTTATGTTGAAGGTAATAATCGGTTATCCCAAAAAAGAAGAAGAAAGAATCATTGTTCGTCAAAATATAAGTGGTGATAAGGTAGATATTAAGCCTGTTTTATCCAAACAGGAAATCCTTGAAGCCCGTAAAGTTGTACGTGATGTTTACTTGGATGAAAAGATAGAACGCTATATCGTAGATATCGTTTTCGCCACCCGGTATCCCCAGGAACATGGAATGCCGAACTTAGCCAATATGATATCATTCGGTGCATCTCCTCGTGCTTCTATTAACTTAGCATTGGCTGCTCGCGCTTATGCGTTTATCAAACGCCGGGGATATGTGATCCCTGAAGATATTCGTGCCGTTTGTCATGATGTAATGCGTCATCGTATAGGATTAAGTTATGAAGCTGAAGCCAATAATCTGACATCAGAAGAAGTTATTAGTGAAATATTGAACAAGGTAGAAGTACCTTAATTATGGAGACGAGTGAACTGTTAAAGAAGGTTCGCCAGATTGAGATAAAAACACGCGGTTTGTCTCGTAATATCTTTGCCGGGCAATATCATTCTGCCTTCAAAGGACGAGGAATGGCATTCAGTGAAGTGCGTGAGTATCAATTTGGAGATGATATCCGTGACATTGATTGGAATGTTACTGCGCGTTATGTTCGTCCTTATGTGAAAATATTTGAAGAGGAACGTGAACTGACAGTGATGTTGATGATTGACGTTTCGGGTAGTCGGGACTTTGGTTCTGTTAACGTAATGAAGAAGGATATCATTACGGAGATTGCGGCAACATTAGCTTTTTCAGCTATTCAGAATAATGATAAAATAGGGGTATTATTCTTTTCCGACAAGATAGAGAAGTTTATCCCTCCGCAGAAAGGTAAAAAGCATATTCTTTATATAATACGTGAACTGATAGACTTTCAACCGGACAATATGAAAACCGATATTAGCCAGGTGTTAAAATATCTTACAAATGCGATTAAAAAACGTTGTACGGCTTTCTTGATATCTGATTTTATTGATAAAGGAGACTTTAAAGATGCACTTACCATAGCGAATCGTAAACATGATGTAGTGGCTATACAGGTATATGATCGTCGTGAAACGGAATTGCCTCCGGTTGGCTTGATGAAAATTAAAGATGCCGAAACCGGCGATGAACGTTGGGTTGACAGTTCTTCTACCAAAGTGCGAGAAACATATAAACAATGGTGGGAGAAACGTCAGCAAGTAATGGGTGATACTTTTAAGAAATGTCGTGTAGATTCTGTTTCTATTCGAACTGAAGATGATTACGTAAAATCGTTAATAGCTCTTTTTCAAAAGCGAAATTAAGCATGCAAATGAAAGTATTTAAGAAAAGTTTTTGGCTTCTTATATTTATTCAGAGTTTATTAGTTAGCGATAAGATATTTGCACAAAGAACATTAATAGACGTAAAGATTGATTCTGCCGCCATACTGATAGGCGAACAGACAATACTGCACCTGACGGTTACTATTGATAAAGATAAGAATGTACAAATTGTTATTCCGGGTGATACATTGATGCGTGGGGTGGAGGTTCTGAACTTTTCCAAATCAGACTCTTCTATAATAGAGAATGATCGTTTGTTAATCAAACAAGATATTCTTATAACCTCTTTTGATTCGGCTTTATATCTGTTGCCTCCGTTGAAAGTAATCGATGGCTTGGATACGGTTTATTCCAACCAGGTTGCGTTGAAGGTTTCTACTATTCCGGTAGATACTGATAATCCGGAAGACTTCTTTGATATAAAAGAAGTGTGGAAGCCACCTTTTGTTTTGGCTGATTATTATCCGTGGATCTTTGGTATTTTGATTACACTTTTCCTTATATGCGTGGTTGGATATATTATTCAGCGTATGCGTAATCAAAAGCCCATTGTTTCGTTTAAACGGGAAGTCCCCAAACTTCCGCCACATGAACAGGCAATTATGGAGTTGAATCGGATTAAGCAACAAAAACTGTGGCAACAAGGGCGTAATAAAGAATACTATACATCCATTACAGAAATATTACGTCATTATATTATTGATCGTTTTGGAATGAATGCTATGGAAATGACATCCGGCGAAATACTTGATATAATTAAAAGAAATAATGAAGCTGATTCAGTCTATGAAAATCTGAAACAAATCCTTCAATTAGCTGATTTTGTAAAATTTGCAAAGTGGAATCCGTTACCCGATGAAAATGATTTGAGCATGATGAATGCCTATTTGTTCATAAATCAAACAAAACCAACAATAGTGGCTACATCAGATATAAAAGAAGATGAAGAAGTTATTAATGATTCAACTATAACAAAAGAATAAAATGGTATTTGCAAATCCTACATATTTATATTTGTTGTTATTGCTAATCCCGCTTATCGGATGGTATATTTGGAAACTTCGTAAAAGTCAGGCAAGTTTGCAGATATCGTCATCACAGCCGTTCGATTTACCGGGAGGTAATTCATTTAAAATCTATTTGAGGCATGTGCCGTTTATCTTACGAATGTTGGCTATTGCTTTGCTCATCGTTGTATTAGCACGCCCTCAGTCTACTAATAGTTGGCAAAATTCCTCTTCGGAAGGAATTGACATTATGTTAGCGATAGATATTTCCGGTAGTATGCGGACACAGGATTTAAAACCTAATCGTTTGGAAGCAGCTAAGGATATTGCCGCTTCGTTTATTAATGGAAGGCCAAATGATAATATTGGCTTGGTTGTTTTTTCCGCTGAAAGCTTTGTCCAATGCCCACTGACTACCGATCATACGGTATTATTGAATCTTTTTAAAGATATATATAGTGGTATGATAGATGATGGAACTGCTATAGGGTTGGGTCTTGCTAATGCTGTAAGCCGTATAAAGGATAGTCAGGCTATATCAAAAGTGATTATTCTTTTGACCGACGGTTCTAACAATATGGGTGAAATAGCGCCTGTTACTGCTGCAGAAATAGCTAAAATATTTGGTATACGCGTATATACAATAGGTGTTGGGACCAGAGGAGAAGCGCCATATCCTGTTCAAACAGCTTTTGGTATACAATATCAAAATGTTAAAGCAGATATTGATGAGCCCGCACTGAAACAAATTGCTTCAACAACCGGCGGACAGTATTTTCGTGCTACAGATAATGCCAGCTTAAAAGCAATCTACTCGGAGATAGATAAGATGGAAAAGACAAAGATCAGCGTACAGGAATTTAGTAAAAAGCAAGAAGAGTATAAACATTGGGCCATACTCATATTTGCATTACTGCTTGTGGAGATATTGTTAAGAAATACATTGTTAAGAAATATACCGTAATTGCTTATGTTTCGTTTTGCAAACCCAGAATATTTGTATTTGCTTTTTATACTTCCTGTATTGGTTGTATTCTATGTATATGCCATAATACGGAAGAAAAAAGCAATAAAGAAGTATGGCAACCCGGAATTATTGTCTGAGTTAATGCCTGAAGTATCACCTAACCGGCAACATTGGAAGTTTTGGTTATTGTTTGGAGCGATAACAATTGTTCTTTTCGTTATTGCTGGCCCTCAGTTTGGTTCTAAACTTGAAACTATCAAACGGCAGGGAATTGAAATAATGGTCTGTTTGGATGTATCCAATTCTATGCTTGCTGAAGATGTGACTCCCAACCGTTTGGAAAAGGCCAAACAGATGCTTTCCCGTTTGACGGATGGATTTTCCAATGATAAAGTGGGACTGATTGTTTTTGCAGGAGATGCGTTTACTCAGTTACCCATAACATCTGATTATATTTCGGCAAAGATGTTCCTTTCTACTATTAATCCCAGTATGGTATCTACCCAGGGAACAGCTATTGGAGCTGCCATTAATCTGGCTGTTCGTTCGTTTACACCAAATGAAGCGTCGGATAAGACAATTATTTTGATGACAGACGGAGAGAATCATGAAGATGATGCGATAGGAGCAGCCAAGAAGGCGGCAGAAAAAGGTATTCATGTGAATATCGTAGGTATGGGACAACCCAACGGCTCTCCAATTCCGATTGGCAGAAACAATAACTTTATGAAAGATAAAGAAGGCAATGTGGTTGTAACAAAGCTGAACGAACAAATGTGCCAGGAAATTGCAGCAGCCGGACAAGGGTTATATGTCCGTGCGGATAATACAAATTCGGCACTAAAGGCGTTACAGAGTGAGATTGACAAAATGAATAAATCAGAACTGGATAGCAAGGTTTATTCCGAATACGATGAACAATTCCAAACGCTGGCATGGATTGCTTTGTTTCTGTTGATTGCCGAATTTTTAACATTAGACCGGAAAAACCGGATTTTCAGAAAGGTTAAATTGTTCTCTTAATTTTTGAAGAAAATGCAACATATGAAGAAAACAATTAGTTGGATATTTGCTTTTACTTTCTGTACAATAGGATTATATGCCCAGAAAGCAGAAAGAAAAAATGTGCGTGATGGAAATAAATTATATACGAACGAAAAATATACGGAAGCAGAAGTTGCATACCGTAAAAGCTTGGAAGTTAATCCTCGCTCTATTGAAGGAACGTATAATTTAGGCGATGCACTTTACAAACAACAAAAATATCCTGAGGCTGCCGAACAATACCAACTAATAGCCGGACAAAGTGAAAAACTTTTGCAAGATAATCCTGCTAATTCACAACGGCTTGCCCAAGTATACCATAACTTGGGTAATATCGGCATGCAAAATAAAGAATATGCTAAAAGCGTTGAAGCTTATAAACAATCACTCCGTCTAAATCCAAAGGATGATGAAACACGTTATAATCTGGCATTAGCTCAAAAGTTGCTCGAAGATCAACAGAATGAAGATCAAAACCAGGATAATCAAAATCAAGACGATCAACAAGATCAGGAACAGAAGGACGACCAACAACAGCAACAGCAGCAAGATAATAATCAACAAGAAAATAAAACTCAGGAAGAACAGCAACAAAATGAACAGATGAGCCAAGATAATGCCCAGCAAATTCTTGACGCTTTTCTTCAGGATGAAAAAGATACACAAGAGAAGGTTAAAAAAGCACA
>JAISDJ010000298.1 GCA_031264865.1 Tannerellaceae bacterium
ACTCGATAAGTGTTCCGGCAACAGCTACAACATTAGTATTTTCCGAAGTAGGTCATACCGAAATTCAGGTAGATATTAATGGACGTACAATTATTAACGTGGCTATGGAACCCGGAGCAACACAATTAGATGAAGTTGTTGTTACTGCTTATGGAGGTACAATAAAAAAATCTTCGCTTTCCGGAGCTGTGTCAACACTAAGTAATGATAAATTAAATAATCAACCTACATTGGGTGTTGACGGAGCTATTGCCGGAAAAATGGCAGGGGTACATGTTACTCAATCTTCAGGTTTGCTGGCAGATGGTATTAGCGTACGTATTCGCGGAACAAACTCAGTTTCTCTATCTTCACAGCCATTAACCGTTATTGATGGTATTCCGGTTACCGAATCCAGTAACCTGAACGTTTTTAACGGTGGAGACGGCACACGTTTTAACCCGATGGCAACAATTAACCCGAATGACATTGAGTCGATAGAAGTACTTAAGGATGCTGCTGCTGCGGCATTGTACGGTTCTCGTGCCGCTAACGGCGTATTGCTTATCACTACGAAGCGCGGAAAGCAAGGGCGGACTAGTATTTCATACAATGGCTATGTTGGGGTATCGTCTGCGGCCAGATTGCCGAAATTATTGAATGCAACAGATTTTATTGCCATTACAAACGAAAAGGCATCTAACCGTTGGGGTGCAGGTACCGAAATTGCAGCTTGGAATGACAGTAGAACAGAAACAAACTGGCTGGATTTGGTATTTCGCGATGCCGTATCTCATAACCATTCGGTTTCTATCTCGGGCGGAACTGATAAGCTCAGTGTTTACGCTTCCGGAGACTGGACAGATCAAAAGGGGATTACATATGGAAACGACCTTAAGCGCGGCTCTGTGCGTTTAACTGCCGATTTAAAAGCAAATGACTGGTTAAAAGTAGGATTCTCGGCAAACTATTCTCATACAGTTAATAATGGAGTTCTTTCCGATGGTTATTTGGCCGGAGCTACTATTGCAGGTTACAATGCGCCCCCTACAATTTCCGAATATGATAATGGAGATTATAATCTAAATGCTGGAGGGCTATTAGGCGCGCAGAATACCAGATATTCATACAATGGTGTAAATACTTATTTAAATGCATTTTACCACCCAACGGCTACCGTTGACTTGCAACGTAACCGGAATACGTCGGAAAGAATGCTGGCAAACGGATATGTGGAAGTAACCCCGATAAAAGGGTTGAAACTTACCAGTAAATTCGGTATTGACCATTTGAATAATCTTGAAGATCAATACAGCCACCCCAGAATTGCAGGTTTAGGTTTACGTTTTAACGGTTTGGTGCAGGATAACATTGTGTTTATTAAACAATGGAACTGGCAAAATTATGTAAACTACAACTTTAATGTAAAAGAACACAATTTTGCATTAATGGCCGGTTTGGAATACCAGTATCGTAAATATCAAGATATTTATGCAGGCGCCGGAGATTTTGTATTCGACACATATCAGAACATTCTTGATGGGCTTTATGTAGAGCAAATGTCTGGTGGAACAATGAACTCAAGAGGTTTCGGCAGTTACTTCGGACGTGTTAACTACGATTATAAAGGAAAGTATATTGTAGAAGCGTCATTCAGAGCAGACTCGTATTCAGGATTTAGCCCTGACGGAAGAAGAGGTTATTTCCCGGGCGTTTCGGCCGGCTGGCGTATTTCGGAAGAAAGTTTCTGGAAATTTGATTTCATTAATGATTTGAAACTGAGAGGAAGCTGGGGTATTGTAGGTAACAGTAATGTTGGTTCGTATGCATACCGTACATTATATTCAGGCGGACAATATGCCGACCTTAATGGTATAAGCATGGCTCAAATGGGTAACAATGCTTTAGAATGGGAAAAAGTAGAAAAAATAGATATCGGTTTGGATGCCGGATTTTTTAATAGCCGTATACGGTTTAGTTTTGACTATTACAGAACAAACATCAGAGATATGATTTTGGCTGCTCCTACAATTCATATTGCAGGTATCCCCGGATCAAGCATTACGACAAATATTGGTAAGATGAAAAATCAAGGTATTGAAATACAATTAAATACTGCTAATATTATTAAGCGAAACTTCTCATGGACCTCAACATTGAATTTTACAACAGTAAGTAATGAAGTAGTTCAATTGGCAGGTGATAATATATTAGGAACCTCAAATGCTATTGTAGGCGAAACGTTGGGCGTTTGGAGGGTTTACAACTATGTAGGTGTTGATCCCCAAACAGGGCGCCCCGGATATATTGACGGTGAAACAGGCAAGGTGAAATGGTATGATGGCGATTATGGTACACCTGCTGCTCAAGCCTATAAGTTTGATGACGGCACAGTCGCTCCTGTACTTGGTACAGCCGATTTGGAAGTGAAAAGCGGAAAAAGCGGTACTCCGAAGTGGTATGGTAACTTTGATAATACTGTTAGGTATCGTGATTTCGATTTGACAGTTGGATTGGAATTTGCAGGTGGCCACTATCTAATGAATTATACCAGCCAAGGTTTGTTAACTACCTATTTAAATAATAACATTGATAAGATTAAAGAACGTTGGACAACTCCGGGACAAGTAACTGATATTCCAAAGTTATACCATGGACGGACGCTGATACAGGCAGCTTCTACTTATTTTATGGAAAAGGCTGATTTTCTGCGCTTGCGTGAAATAACCCTTGGGTATAATCTACCTTCATCGTTGTTGGATAAAATAGGAATATCTTCGGTTCGGGTATATGCAAGAGCTACTAACTTGGCTGTTTTAACAGGTTATTCAGGAACCGACCCTGATATTAGCACTAACCGGAACCAGAACATCAGTGTGGGATTCGATAACCGTTCGGTCCCTTATCCCAGAACATTTACTTTTGGACTAAATGTTAATTTTTAATTTTTTAAATATAAGAGATTATGAAGATACTTTATAAATATTTAGGCTTGATGTTAATTTCAGCGTTGCTATTAACATCTTGTGAGGATCAGGCATTGGAACATGAATATTACATGGGCGAAAGTTTGGACCAGATTTATTCGAACCCGGATAAAATTGCAGCGGCATGTATTGGTATGTATGATGCATTGCAAAATGCAGAGTTTTTGGGCGGACGTGCACTGATTTATGTAGATGCCAGAGGAATTGATATTAATCCTCCTACTTTCTTCGGGAATCTGTCATTTTTCAGCCCGACATCGAGTGATGGTACCGTAACGAATGCTTGGCAAGCGGCTTATCGTACAATAGGCGAGTGTAATTTATTCCTTTCGGGTATTGAAACGGCGAAGGCGAATAACGTAATTACAGGCGATGAATATGATGATTATGCCGCTCAAGGAAGATTTATTCGCGGTGTAGTTTATTTTTATGTGTTGAACTTTTGGGGACAATCATATGTAAAAGAATCCTCCAATTTAGGTGTGCCGTTAGCGCTTGTACCCTATGATGGAGGTACAGCTTTTACCGAAGCAATAACTGTTCCACGGTCGCCTATAGCTGATTGTTATACCCAAATTATTAAGGATTTCGAGTTTGCTGAGCAACATCTCCCTACAGATAGGGGAAGCGCATATGAGAACCGTGCGTTAGCTCTTTCTTATGCGGCACAAGCAATGTTGAGCCGTGTTTATTTATACATGAAAGACAATGGCAATGCAATAACGTATGCGAATAAAGTAATAGGAAAGTATAGTTTGGATGTAAGTACATATAGCAATTTCTTATCTCCTGAATCTTCACCCGAAATTATTTTTGGCGTGGCGATGAATATGGGAGACAATCCGAATACGAATAATGCTTTGGGGCAACATTACGGAAGAGCCTCTGGACGTGGAGATATTACGGTTACGGCCTCATATGCGGCTTTATTTTCAGATGATGATGTTCGTAAAACAGAATGTATAGAATATGCAAACGAATCATGGTGGTGCTATAAATACCGGAAAGCTTCTGACGGATGGGTTCCTATCATTCGCTATGCTGAAATTTTATTGAATAAAGCCGAAGCTTTGGTGAAAAGTACAAATACAGTTAATGCAGATGCAATTACTTTGTTGAA
>JAISDJ010000303.1 GCA_031264865.1 Tannerellaceae bacterium
GCTTTACCGTCAAATCTCCGAAGATGATATGATTGAACAAATGTTCGACCGCCATTGCAGAAGACAAAAAGATATTAATAACGCTTGCGAGAAGCAAATTTTAATCTGTTAAAGTAGAAATAGAATATAGTAAATATCAATGTGTTGAAAGTTTTTAAGCAGACCTTGAATAAGAATTTAGAATTGCTTGATCCGTATGTGAGGAAACTCTCACATGCAATTCTTAGAGGGAAAGGGACAGTAATGTCTCCGACCTACCCGATATGAAGGATTTATCAACGGATTAGAAGAAGTAAAAACAGTTGACGAAAGCAAATGAATTATCGATAGGAAACTATGTGGACTTTAATATTCCTTTTCGTCAATTCCGACAATATTTGAGGAGGTATATCATCGTCCGTAACAATTGCATTAATATCTTTCACATGAGCAATAAATGCAAAACTTCTTTTGTCAAATTTAGAAGAATCAAATACGGCAATACATTCTTTTGCCATAGATATCATTGTTTGATTGATGTTTGCCTCTTCGAGATTGGGCGTAGAAATACCTTTTTCAATCGTAAAACTGTCCACACCCAGAAATAGTTTGTCGCAATAACACACCTTCAACACAGACTCAGTCAAAGGACCAACGGTTGATAAAGAAGACTCCCGCAGGTGACCTCCTAACAAAATAACATTAAATCTATCATATTTAGACACTTCCAGAGCAATATCAATTGCATTTGTCACTATCGTCAAATTTCGGAAATTATGAAGATTCTTGGCAACTTCCATGGTTGTTGTCCCCGAATCTATGATAATGGTTTCATTTTCATTGACCAATGATGCAGCCATTCGTCCAATTGCTCTCTTTTGCTTATAATAAAAAAGCCTTTTTGCTTCTATTCGCGCATCATTACCATCAACAGTCGATGGAATACGAATTGCTCCACCCCGAATCCTAAAAAGCAGGTTGCGTTTTTTTAAAATCTCCAGATCCTTCCGTATAGTTACTTCTGACAAACCATATCTTTCACAGAGATCGGCAATCATCACCCTGCTTTTTTGATTAAGTATCTGAATGATATCTGCTCTTCTCTCATTAGTTGAATAATTCTCCATAGCTTTTTATGTGCAAAAATAATATTTTCGCCTCAAAACGAAACATATCGGAATATATATATTTAAATTCTATCGTTTCGAAACATTTCGAAACAAAAATACAATATATATAAATATATTATATCGTTGATTGTAAATATATTAATGAGATTAACGGGAGTACATGTTTTACAACATATATTCCGATAGTTTCGATAATTTCGAAGTCAATTATATTTGTGGCAAATTATAGTTTTATTAAAAATAGGAAATTATGTTAAACATTGACTACTCAAGTATCCATACCTATCGGGAAATATTTCAACAACCGGAAATGTGGAAGGAAACTTACAAACGTATTTTTGACAAGAAAAAAGAGATATCATCTTTTTTTTCAACTTATTATAATGATGATGTTACCATCATATTTACTGGTGCAGGAACTTCTTCATTTGTTGGCAATATCTTGACATTCATACTACCGAAGTACAATATATACAATATAAAATCTGTAGCAACCACTGATATTACCACCCATCCTAACGTTATTTTTCAAAAAAACAAAAAATACATACTGGTCTCGCTCGCCAGATCGGGCAACAGTCCGGAAAGCATGGCAGCCGTTGACCTGGCTAACTCCATTTGTGGAGACCATATAGCTCATATCTTTATCACATGCAATGCGAAAAGTGAATTGGCAAGAAAGGCCGAGAATAAAAATATTCTCTCATTGCTTCTTCCCCCTGAAACAAATGACAAAGGTTTGGCGATGACGAGTAGCTTTACCTCAATGCTATTGGCTTCGGTTTTGATTTTCCGTATTGAGAATATGGAAGCGGAAAAAGCAGGTATTGATGTATTAAGTGAAAAGGCGGAGGGTATGCTTGCCGATTACAGAGATAAAATTCAGGAAATTATTTCTTATGAGTTTGAAAGAGTTGTTTTTTTGGGTTCCGGTGAAAAAAAAGGGATTGCCGAAGAGTGCCATTTGAAACTCCAGGAATTAACCGACGGAAAAATCATTTGCTTGTTTGATTCATTTTTAGGATTTCGTCACGGCCCCAAAGCTGTACTAAATGAAAAAACGCTACTTGTTTATTTGTTTTCGGACGATGAAAAAGTTTTTCAATACGAAAAAGATCTGGTAATTCAGATCAACCGGCAGGTCCCTCCCTTTGCACAAGTCTATGTGGCAGAAAAAAAACAACAGATAATGGATATTGAGTTTGATCTAGAAATGATTCCGAAAATTCAAGTTCAAACTGAATACGATGTAGTATTATATGTCCTTATTGGGCAAATGCTTGGAATGTTTAAATCCATAATTTTCAATCTTGATCCTGATAATCCGTCGGTAGATGGAAAAATATCCAGAGTCGTAGAAGGTGTAACAATATACAAATAACAATTAATATGGCAAAAACAGAAAAAATCCTGGAGAGAATAGAAGAATTAAAATCACAAACAGGTGTTCCCCGGACATTATTTGCAGTTTGCCCAAACTCCCTATCCGTTATAAAAGCCTCATTCAGAGCGGCAAAGCGAAACAATGCGCCGATTAAGTTTGCGGCAACACTTAATCAGATCGATTCAGACAAAGGGTATGTGGGGATCACCCAGAGAGAATTCACCAAAATACTTGCAGATGAAGCCAGATCGGTCAATTTCAATGGCCCGTACATTGTCGCCATAGATCATGGTGGCCCTTGGTTAAAAGACAAGCAATTGCAGGAGAGATGGGATTTGGAAAAAGCTATGGACGGAGTCAAAAAATCGTTTGAAGATGCCATTGAAGCAGGATATGACTTAATTCATGTGGATCCGACAGTGGATATCTTCGTTCCTGCAGGAGAGGTCATTGACATTAAGGTTGTTGCCCAAAGGACGGTAGAGTTGATTAAGCACAATGAAAACTTCAGACGTCAGCACAATTATCCGGATATTTCTTATGAAGTGGGTACCGAAGAAGTACATGGCGGGCTTGCCGATGAAAATACGTTCGATACATTCATCGACCTTTTGAAAACCGGGCTTGAAAAGAGAGGACTCTCCGATGTATGGCCCTGTTTTATCGTAGGAAAAGTTGGTACGGATTTACACACAACCACTTTCGACAAAGAAGTGGCTACCTCACTTACCCAAAAAGTTCGTAAATTTGATAGTTATATAAAAGGACATTATACCGACGGCGTTGTGAACCCTGAAGATTATCCCATTTGTGGGATTGGAGCAGCGAATGTAGGTCCTGAATTCACCATTAGCGAATACGATGCTTTGATCGAACTCGAGCAGATAGAAAGAGCATTGTTCGAGAAGGATCAAATTGCCATTTTTTCAAACATGAAACAAACTCTGTGGAAATTAGTCATAGAATCTAATCGTTGGAAAAAATGGCTACAACCAGATGAGACGGGTATTCCATTTGAACATATTTCTACTGAGAGGAAAGAGTGGCTGATAAAAACGGGATGCCGCTATATCTGGCAGCACCCTGAAGCATTGGTTGTCCGTTACCGCCTATATGAGAATCTCAACAGGAACGGGATAGATGCCGAGGAAGTGGTGCTCTCAAGAATAGAGCATGATATGGACAAATATTTTTACGCGTTCAATTTAGTGAATTTAAATGATTATTTATCATGAAGAAATTCGATGTGATTGCAATAGGAGAGCTCAATGTAGATGTGATCTTGAATCATATTGACGGAGAACCGGAAGTTGGGAAAGAAAAGTTTGCAAAGGAGATGAATCTGACCTTGGGAAGTTCTACGGCTATCTTTGCAGCCAACATCGCTTGCCTGGGGTCGAGAACAGGTTTTGTCGGTATGATCGGACAGGATACTTTTGGTGATTTAATTGAGACCAGTCTTTCCGATAAAGGTGTGGATACATCAATGATTATAAAATCAAATAAATATTCGTCCGGTGCCACGATCTGCATGAATTATCGCGAAAACCGTGCAAACATAACATATCAAGGGGCAATGGATTTTATGAGGTTTTCAGATATTAACAAAGATATTTTCGGCCTGACGAAACATATCCACTTATCGTCGGTTTTTATGCAGTCCGGAATAAAGAAAGACTTGTTAGAAATACTGAAATATGCCCGGGATAGCAGTGTGACGACCTCACTCGATACCCAATGGGACCCGGCCGAGAGATGGGATTTAGAGTACGAAAAAATACTCCCTTATTTAAATGTATTTCTTCCTAATGAAACGGAGTTAAAACTGATCACACAAAGCCATACCTTAGATGAGGCCGTACAAAAAATACAATCCCTTATAGATATTTGTGTGATCAAGCGTGGCAGGAGCGGATCCCTGTTACTGCAAAAAAACCGGGGACTGACACCCCTTAATGCTTTCTTAAACAATAACGTAATAGATGCTATTGGCGCGGGAGACAGCTTTAACGCGGGTTTTATCCATGCTTTTGTAAATGGGGAAACAGCCGAAAATGCCCAGATCACCGGAAATTTAACAGGTGCAATAAATACCACTGCAGCTGGCGGGACAGGGGCTTTCACTTCGAAAGAAGCTGTAAAGGATATTGCGAGAAAAAGATTTAATCGGCCATTAAAAATCTGACAGCATGACCTTACAAGAAAAACTAAAAGAATATCAACAAAAACGGAAAGGTCTTCTCGCAACCAATTTCTATAATCTGGAGACATTGCAGGGAGTACTTATTGCGGCTTCCAGATGCCATGCTCCTGTTATTCTCCAACTAACCAGAAGTTCCATAGAGTATATGGGATTGAGAGAGGCCGTGGCGCTTGCCCGCCGATCTATGGAAACTTTTGAAGTGGAAGGATGGTTACATTTAGATCACGGAGATTCTTACGAATTGGTGAAAAGATGTCTGGAAGAAGGATTTGACTCCGTGATGATCGATGCGAGTAATAAATCATTCACCGAAAACGTGGAAATTACGAGACAAGTAGTGGAGGAGGCGCAAAAATACAATGCCAATGTGGAAGCGGAACTCGGATATATCGCTAAGTTGGGACAAAGTCAAATGGTTAAGACTACAAATACAACGGTTAGCGAAGCGGTAGAATTTGTCAGGCAGACCAGTGTGAATACGCTTGCCATCGCGATCGGGTCCTCTCATGGTTTTTACAAGTCGGAACCGCACTTGAATATCCAAAGATTGAAAGAAATACATAAAGCAATAGAAACTATTCTGGTTTTGCACGGTAGTTCGGGTATCCCAGATGAAATGCTGCAAGAAGCCATTAGCAACGGTATCACTAAGATAAATCTTGCTACCGAAATCAAAGATACATTCATGAAAGCATTAAAACAGACATTACAGGACAGCGATGAAATAGATTTGCGCAAGGTGTTTCCCAATGCATGCGAATCGGTCGTGGATTTATTAATTCATAAATTTAGGGTCATAAATATTAATTGAGAGATTTATTGTGAATTCACCTGCATTTATCAACGGAAAGATTCATCATGAAAAAACAGAAAAACTATTTAGAAAACATTATTAAGACTGAATATGCTATGACTAATTTTAGAAAGAGTACATTTTTTGTTTTTTTGTGCTTCCTCTTGTTGGCGTGTAGAGAAAAATCAAATATCATATCCAATGAAAATTTGATTTTCGAAATTAACAACAATATGCAAACACAGTTACAATGGGCCTTATCCTCAAAGCAATTGGTCGATTTCAACTACTCGGATTATCTAATTACAGAGGATGGAACTAAATACAATCTGTTTACATTACGCAAAAAAGGGGAAAGCGCCATCTCCGATTCGATCGGGAAAGGGAATATTTACACCTTTACCGGCGATACGTCATTGAATAACGGAAAGTTAACAAAGATTCTGACTGTTATAAAATATCAGGATTTTCCAAACATGTTATTAACAAGAACTTCCTATATCAACAATACAGGGGAGACACTATTTATAAAAACATTGAAAAACAATAACTACGAGATAATAGGGGGGGGCGATAGCCCCGGTTTCTGGTCTTTTCAGGGTGAATCAACTTCAAGGAGGAGAGATTGGATACTACCGGTAGATAGGCAATTTTATCAACGCAACTATATGGGGATGAACAACTCTGATTATGGTGGAGGAATTCCCGTTACTTGCTTATGGCGTTCCGACCAAGGTATAGCAATCGGACATGTTTCAATGCGTCCCGAACTTGTTTCATTACCCGTGGAGAAAAACAGCGATGCTGAAAATGCAACCATCTCCATGGAGATCGTGTATGATGACATAAAAACACTCATGTCCGGAGATACCATCTCTTCTCTTTTAAGTTTTGTGCAATTATATGAGGGAGACTGCTTTAAGCCCTTGCGTCAATATTCCGAATTTATGCAGAAATCGGGGATAGTGATGCCGGAGTCGGAGCCGGCGGCATTCGAATCAATGTGGTGCTCGTGGGGTTATGAGCGAACGGCTACTTTTGAAGAAATTTTAGGCACTCTGCCAAAAGTAAAGGAATTAGGCATTAAATGGGCGACTGTGGACGATGGTTACCAGATTGCCGAAGGGGATTGGAATTTGGATCCGAAGCGCTTTCCCGGAGGTGATCAGGAAATGATAAATTTGGTGAAGGACATGAAAAAAGACGGATTAAAAGTCCAACTTTGGTGGGCTCCTCTTGCTGCAGATCCGGGCACGGAATTGCTGGAAGATAATCCGGAAATATTAATGCTCTCAAAAGAGGGCAAGCCATACAGAATAAGCTGGTGGAACAGTTATTATATATCTCCGGTAGCCAAAGGCACTATCGACCAAACAAAAGAACTGGTACATAGATTTATATCCGAGTATGATTTTGACGGATTAAAACTCGACGGGCAACATCTTAATGCCGTACATCCAGACTACAGTGAAGCCAATCATCCGCATGATCCAGAATTGTCAGTAAGAGAACTGCCAGATTTTTTCAAACAAATCTATGAAGAATCATTGAAGATCAAACCCCACTCCGTTATCCAGAACTGTCCCTGCGGCACCTGCATGTCTTTTTACAATATGCCTTACTGCAATCAAGTAGTTGCTTCTGATCCGCGCAACAGTAGCCAGGTGAGAACAAAAGGATATGTTTACAAAGCTTTGATCCCAAAGACAGCTTATTTTGGCGATCATGTGGAGCTCAGTGATAACGGGAATGATTTTGCAAGTTCTTTTGGAACAGGCGCCATATTGGGAACAAAATTCACTTACCCGAAAAACAATCCCAACGTAAGGAGAGACTATCTGTTAACGCCTGAAAAAGAAGAAGTATGGAAGAAATGGTTTTCATTATATGATGAAAAAATGCTTTCAACCGGAACCTATTTGGGGGGACTCTATGACATAGGATTCTCCAAGCCCGAGACCCATGTAATTGAAAAAGACGGCAGGATGTATTATGCATTTTATGCTGATGAATGGAATGGTGAAATAGAATTAAAGGGGTTAGAGAAAAACAGGGAATATACCGTCGTGGAATATACTACCGATGAAAAAATATCTTATACTACCAAAGGTGAAAAACCTGTCATAAAACCGACTTTTAAAACTAATTATCTAATCGAAGTGTATTGAGATAGCAAAGCTATAGAGAGAAACGAATATATGGTTTTATTAAATTTACTTATTATTATGCAAAGAAAATTAACATGCTTATTAATCCTTTTATTTTCCTTAGGTACCTATGCACAAGTTACGGTACGAGGAGTCGTCAGGTTTACTGATGATGCACAGCCACTGCCCGGCGTTAATGTTGTAGTGAAGAGTACTACCATCGGAACAGTAACCGATGTAAATGGGAATTATTCTCTAAGTAATATTTCAGAAGATGCCACGCTGGTATTTTCATTTATGGGTTTTATTACTATTGAAGAAACAGTGGGCAACCGGAGAACCATTGATGTTACTCTCAGTGAAGAGGTTCTGAATATCAACGAATTAGTAGTTATTGGTTACACAGCCGTGGCCAGATCTCAACTAACAAGTTCGGTAGTCACACTGCATAGTGAAGCTATCACAGATAACATTACTCATGATCTTGGGTCAATGCTTCAGGGTAAAGTGGCAGGTCTGATGATTACCAACAGTAGCGGAGCGCCGGGTTCGTCTGCCGAGATGCGTATTCGCGGTGTAGGAACCATTACTGCAGGACAAAGTCCTTTGATCGTTGTTGATGGGATACCAGGCGGTACGTACGATCCTAACGACGTGGAAAATGTAACCATTTTAAAAGACGTAGGTGCTACAGCCATTTATGGTGCCGATGGAGCAAACGGCGTCATTGTGATAACAACGAAGCACGGACGTCGGAATCAAGCACCTGAAATTATTTTCAGAGCCAACGTTGCTGTAACGAACGCGCTTTTCGGAAGGTTTAAACCGATGAATGGAGCAGAGTTGTATGATTTATGGGAAACATGGGGAATCCCTAATTTTGAATCTAATTATCCTCAATCACTTCGTGAAGAGAATTACGATTGGCTCAACAATACTTTCAAACAAGGTAATGCTCAAGAGTACTATGCCTCCGTAAGAGGAGGAACACAAAATACGTCCTATATGACTAGTGTGAACCACTTTAATCAGAAAGGGACAATGCCCGGTACTAGTTACAGACGTAACAACATCCGCATGAATTTTAATGTGCAAGTGGCGCCTACATTTGATGTGAGTATTCGTATGAACATGCGTGAAAACAAAACCGAAAATTTATGGTCATATACCTTTAATGAAATGGCTTACCGCGGGATACCATGGGATAATCCGTTCGACGAAAATGGTGATCCTATCAATATATCAGGAGCACCCGTTGCCGAAAAAATATGGTATTATGCCAATCGACAAAATCCTTGGCATGGTATGCAATATAACTATAATAGAGGAGGAGGTACCGGCATGAATCTTGATATCGTGTTTAATTGGCAAATCTTACCTTGGTTAACAGCTACCAACACCACCCGTTTGGGAAGATCGCAGAACTGGTCTAAGATTTATTACGATTCACACGATGCCAGCCAGACATGGAATGGTATTACACAAGGCAGCTATGTTGAGGACGAATCTACATATCCATTAGGAAGCTACGCGAACACTACACTTTTGAAAACCACCCATCGCGTAGGCTCCCACCACTTAGCAGGACTTTTGGGGTATGAGTTCAGTAAATCTGAAGGTAATTACAACTTTGGTACAACAGCCCAACAACAACCTACAGGTATGGATGTCGTATCCACTGGATCTGCTGCAACCATGCGCTCTACAGGCGGTTATGCCACTCCAAGCGCAGGCTGGTCTGCGTTCGCACAAATGAGTTATTCGTTCGACGAAAAATATTTAGTCACTGCTTCGTTCCGTTCCGATGCAAACAGCCGTTTTGCTCCCGGAAGACGGGTAGGTTACTTTCCTGCCGTTAGCGCAGGTTGGTTGGTATCAAACGAAGGTTTTCTGAAAGGGAACAATATGCTGACATACCTGAAGTTACGCGGAAGTTACGGTTTGACCGGTAATTCCAATATTGGAGACTTTGTATATCTGGATGCTTACTCGTTTTCGAACGTAACTTATCTTGGCGTGCCGGGTGCTCAGCCCACACGTCTTGCTAATCCTGATCTCGGTTGGGAGTCCGCTATCATGACATCAGTTGGTATTGATTTCAAGCTGTTTACATGGCTTGATGGAAGCATTGATATTTACAAAAATCTGAACAAATATCTTCTTTTTGCTGCCCCTGTAGCTCCTAGTACGGGATTCTACAGCTACACGCGCAATATCGGAGAAGTCAGTAACAGAGGACTTGAGTTGGAGTTAAGCACCATTAATATCAATACCTCTAACTGGAGATGGACGACCTCATTTAATATCGGGTTTAACAAAAATAGAGTTGAGAAATTACCCAGCGATGAGCCGGGAAAATCCGGAAATCCTATCATGGTTGGTTCGGCAGACGCTGCACGACAACGGATGGAGGAAGGCCATGAACTTTATGGATGGTATATGCAGGAATGGCGCGGAGTAGACCCGGATACTGGAGACCCTCTCTGGACATCTGAAGATGGAGGAGTGACAAATAACTATGCAAGTGCAAAAATAGACTGGTTAGGCTCGTCACCCAATCCCAAATTTTCGGGAGGTTTACAAAACACAGTTTTATATAAAGGGTTCTCATTAGGTGCCAATATTTTCTTCTTATATGGCAACACAATTTACAATGGTACGCGTAGTTCGATGGATAACGATGGTCGCCAAGCGCAATACAATCAGATATCACTGGATAATGGTCTGGGATGGAGCCGGTGGGAAAAACCGGGAGATAACGCGACTCACCCACTCCCCGTGTATGGAGGAAACAAAAATTCCTCAAGCGCATCTTCCCGCCATCTTGAAGACGGAAGTTTCTTACGATTACGTAATGTGAATATTGGATATGATTTCTCAAAAACTTTATTACATTATATTGGTGTAAGTAGCGCCCGCGTATTCTTATCTGGTGACAACTTATTAACCTTGAGTAAATTTTCCGGTGCCGATCCGGAAACTAATCTCAGTTCAAGCGGCATCAACAATGTCGCGGGCAGTGTCAACTATATATATCCTGTAAACCGTACTTTTTCACTTGGTATTGAATTGAAGTTTTAATACAAACATAATAATGACTTTATGAAAAAAATATTATTGATAACAATAGCAGTGATTTCTGCCTGTATGCTGAATTCCTGCGTAGAAATGGATTTGACTCCTAAAGAAACGATGACTTCTTCTATGATCTCTACTGACCCAGCAGGCATTGAATTAGCTACCATCGGTGCTTACCGATGGTTTAGACAAAACCGCACGGGGATGACCGGAGGGTCATCCGGTAGATGTGTTTATGCAAGAAACTGGTTTCAGATGAACGAGTTCCGCAGTGATAATATCTTCATTGCAGGAGTTACTTCCGATCCGTTTATGAAATCATACGAGTATTCGGATATTCAAACCGAGGAAACAGTTCGTTATTTTTGGTATGTTTCTTATTCTATATTAAACACTCTGAATACAAATATTGGGCTAGCTATCGAAGGGAGATCGCAAAATGACGACCATATCCTTGGAGAAAACTATTTCCTACGCGCCTTGGTGTATCTGAATCTTTGTGACATCTATGCGCGTCCGTATTCTCAAGGTGCGGACAATCTCGCTGTAGTACTTCGTACGGAGGAACCTCTGACCAGCGAAGTTAAAAGAGCGACTATTGGCGAAGTGTATGAACAAGTAGAGAAAGACCTTAAAAAAGCCCTACAATTAATGGGTGATTATCGCCGTTCCGAGAACGCCGGCTATGCTTGGAAAGGATCCGCACAAGGACTTTTATCAAGACTGTATCTAAATATGGATAGGAATCAGGACGTGGTGAATATAGTGGGAGAAATGCTTAACGGCAGGACCCCTACAGATGTGCTTGACCCCGACCTTGCCACTTATTTCACCAGAACGCAGACTTCGCAAGAAAGCCTTTGGTGTATAGGGTATCTTTCAAGCGAAAGCCCGGGAACAAGTTCTGTCGCTTCCATGTATCTTACTGATCCTGCCAGCGGCTCCGGCTGGGGTGAGATTTATCCGTCTGATCCCATGTACGAGCTTTTTATGCGTTATGCAGATAACGATATCCGTTGGAAAGATTTCCATCTTTTTCAAGCGATTCCTTCACCGGGTGTTACATTTAACGGAGAAACCGTCAATTGGATGGCGAATTGGCCAATCCCTAATCCGGCCAGTTGGTACTATGGGCTTCAATATCGTTACCTTGCTGAAGATGCAGGAGGAAAGTACATAATTTTTAGTGATAATCCGGGCCTGAATAATCCTATTGATGATGATTATTTTACAAATACAAGCACAAAAATCTATATAGAAGAAGAAATAGTGAATACTTATCCCACGCATTTCTTTATGCACAATGGAAACAAGGTGAATGTTACCGTTACTCCCGCCACCAATAACCGCATGAGTTACAGAAAAATATTCAACAAAAAGTTTTCATATCAAGATGGTAACGCCATGCTGTGTTCTTATCCGATGATCCGTTGGGGGGAGGTAATCCTGAACCGTGCTGAGGCTTATTCCAAGTTGAATAACCCGACTTTTGCTTTAGCCGATGTGAATGCTATCCGTAGTCGTGCCGGTCTTTCGGGTGATCAACTGATGACACAAGATAATATGATCCCACGTGGATATACTAACGTACTTGACGTGGTTCTCGACGAGCGTCGTCTTGAACTCGCCTATGAAGGTTTCCGATGGAAAGATCTTTTCCGTAACAACAAGCCTATGGATCGTCGTTATGGCGGTACCCATCCATGGGAAATTATTCAACCGACTGATTTGCGGATACCACATCAGATATCCGGGGATGAGATGCTTATCAATCAAGATGTATTACCCAATCCGCGATAACGTGTAATCGTAATATTTGAAAAAGAGGGAAAGAAAGAGGGAAATAACTCTGTCCCACCTTTTTCAGATAATAAACAGATTAATAGTCTATGATTAATGTTAAATATTTACTTACACTATTTTTGGTTGTTGGTGTTGTAAGTTGTCGGTTTCTATTTATGTTGCAGCCGTTTGACTATACGGGGAAAGAGAATCCTGTTGATATTCCGAATCCGGATAAGGGCGCCTCTATAGGCCGATGGCAGAATATATCTCCGAATTTGGTTAATGAGGCTAGTTCACCTTTTGGCATTACGCCTAAAGCTTTTCATGCAGGCCCGGTTGACCGCTTTAATAGATGGATGATCTACGGACTCTATTTACCCGATGAGGTACTTGAGAAAATATATAACAAAAATGCGTTGAAAATCATGAAGATGTATAAGGGTAAACAACAATCATTATAAAAAATAAAATAGTATCATTATGAAAATAAAATTGATATTTAGCTGTTTGATTATGTTTTCCATGGTAGGATATTCTCAATTCGTGACTCAATATCCCGATATTCCAAGGATAGATGTGCATACGCATACAAACAATAACTACCAGGGTATAAGAAATTATCTTGCCTTGCGCAAAGCAATGTTGTCTGACAACAAGATTGATCTTGCCATGCTGATCAATCTTAACGGAGAGCAGGCAATTGATACTATATTAGAAGTAAGCCAGGGAAGAATTACAACATGTATTAATGATTATGAACCCCAAAGGGGACTTGCACATAAACCGGAAGAAATGTCTTCAAGCCTGGGAAAAGGATATGTAGGATATAAAATATGGCATGGCCCTTCTTCGAGAGTGTTAAAAGAAGGGGAAGGCGGCATTAAATATTTTGACAATCCTGCTCATGAGCCGGTTCTTACTGCAATGGAGAAAGCGGGTATGCCGGGGGCTTCAATCCATATTGCAGACCCAAACGGGCCTTTTGGGAATAGAGGAAAGTGGGCTACCGATCCGGTAGAATACTGGAGGCAGGTAATAGGGCTTGAGAGGGTTTTGCAACGGCACCCTGGTCTGGTAATTATTGCCGCGCATTGTGCATGGCTTATATGTCAGGATGCGCAAATTGACTTTTTAAGGTATATGTTATCCGCTTATCCCAACTTTTATGTAGACTTAGCGGCTACATTTCAATACTTCTATCTCGTGGACCATGCAAACTTACGTGATTTCCTGATCGAATATTCAGATCGGATTGTCTACGGAACAGATATTGGCAGCATCCGAAGACAAGAAGAAATACCCGCATATATAGAACGTTATTCCCGTACATTCCGGATACTTGAAACAGACCAAATGGTTGAGGGCGGTTTTTTTGGAATGAATCCTGTAAAGGGACTGAATTTGCCTAAAGATGTGCTGGAAAGAATCTATTATAAAAATGCCATGAAGTTGTATCCGGGATTAGTCGACAAAATGAATAAGCTTGGATATTTTCAGGATTAAATAAAATCCTTTTCCTATGATGATGACAAAGGGATTGTTTTCCTTATTGTAAAAGGGCGGAATTATTCAGAGTGAAAGAGAATTACTATTATCAAACAAGAAAAAAAAGATGAGACTTAGCAGAAGAAATTTTGTAAAAAAGACAACATTAGGAGGGATTGGAATTACATTGCTTGGAGAAGGGGGAATATCTGAAGCCTTCTCCGCACCAACAATCCTTCAGGGTAAAGACGATAGAATAGTCAGATTGGGATTCATTGGCGTAGGCGGGATGGGTACCAACCTGCTCCGGTCATGTTTAACAATGCAAGACGTTGAAATACAAGCAATATGTGACATTGATCCCAAAGCCATGTCAAGGGCATTGGGTCTTGTTGAAGAATCGGGACGTAAATGCCCCGACGAGTATTCCAAAGATGAAGAAGATTATTTAAACCTGGTTGTAAGAGACGATATTGACGCAGTTGTAATAGCTACTCCCTGGTTATGGCATACACCCATGTGTATAGCTGCAATGAAAGCCGGGAAACATGTTGCACCTGAAGTATGGGGAGCCTCTACCATCGAAGAATGTTGGGAACTGGTAAAAACAGCCGAAGAAACCAGTATGCAATGCATGATGTTAGAAAACCATTGTTTCGACCGGATAGAGATGTCTGTATTGAAAATGGTAAGGGATGGCCTTTTCGGAGAAATGCTGCACTACGAATGTGGTTATTGTCATGATCTTCGGGATGTCAAATTCAGGCCCGGCGCAGAATTCGGACCCGGATCCGAAGGAGAAGCACGGTGGCGAACCGTTCATTCTCAGAAAAGGAACGGAGACCTTTATCCCACTCATGGACTTGGGCCTGTCGCAAACTGTATGAACGACAACAGAGGGAACAGGATGGTTTCTTTAACCTCAACAGCCACTAAAGCTAAAGGGTTGCACGAATATATCATTCAACAGGGAGGGAAGGAGCATTCTAATGCAAGTATTGATTGGGCGCTCGGAGACATTATTACTACGGTTATTAAAACCCATAAAGGAGAAACGGTTACTATCACTCATGACACAAACCTGTCTCGCCCATATTCAAATAATATGATGGTGCAAGGTTCCAAAGGAATTTGGATGTATTACAGAGATTTATGTAATTCACTTCATATAGAAAGGAGAAGCGGTCGACACAGGTGGGAACCTTGGGAGAATTATATTCCCGAGTTTGAACATCCATTATGGAAAAGATTCTCTTCCGAAGGAGTTCGGGGCGACCACGGAGGATCCGGATATCTCAAAATACGTTCTTTTGTGGAGTGTATCAAAAGCAACATCCCAACCCCGATAGATGTATATGATACTGCGGCATGGATTGTAGTAACACCTCTTTCTGAAAGATCAATAGCGCTGGGAAGTACTCCGGTCGAGTTTCCTGATTTTACAAACGGTAAATGGTTGACTAATAAACCAATTTTTGGTTTGACCGACAGATTTAGCGACGATACAAAATAATACGGATACGACTTTGTTGACAATAAATAGAGTTCATTGCTCATAGTTTTAATGCTTTATATAGGATGATTTATTGGTTAGTTTGCCCTGTTTTCCATCTTTCACCCTTGTGGCAGGATCCTGCCACAAGGGTGAAAGATGGAAAACAGTGGGGCAAGTATACGAAAATATCATATACGAAAACAAAGAATTACAAAATTAAAAAATCAGACAAATGAAAAGAATTATTATTTTATCAGTACTTAGTTTTGCCACTTGTGTTACCTTGTTTGGTCAACTCCAATACAAATCGAAATATCCTGATATTCCGATTGTGGATGTGCATTTTCACCCATCCAATTGGCGAGCTGTATCTGTGCCGTCGCTCTACATCATTCCACCTGTCTCTGGGCCGGACTCCTTACCGGTGAATAGTTTTGTCAATGTAATGAAAGTGCGTGAGGTAATCAAACAGAAATATGAATCCAATCTGGGCTACTTTATCTGTTTGAATAATGTAACTGACGACGAACGCACCGCGATTAAGACAGCCACTAATAACCGCGTTCTTTTCTCCATACATGCAGGAATTACGCATTTGGCCACGAGTGGAGGCTTAAATTTCACTGCTGAAGAAGTAATCGAAAAAGTACGGAATGAGGGTTTTGTTGGACTTAAATTCTGGTTTGGAGCCCCTTACCGTCAATTAACAGAGCCTAAGCAAGCTGGTATTACCCGAATTGACGATCCCAGATTTGCTCCCTTATTTTCGAAACTCGAAAAAGCGAACGTACTGATTACTTCGCTTCACAATGCCGATCCCAACGGGCCGTTCGATAATCGCCAAAACTGGATGAAAGATCCGGTTTACTACTGGGAACAGATTCGGTTTTTTGAAAATGTGGTGGCAAAATATCCCAATCTTACTTTTATCGTTGCCCACGGCGCGTGGCTTGTTTGTCAAGACGCCCAGTTCGATTATCTGAGGTATATGCTTTCAACCTACCCGAACCTTTATATCGATATCAGTGCCACGTTCCAGTACATGCCTCTCTCAAACCGCGATAACATTCGTGATTTCTACATTGAGTATCAGGACAGGATTCTTTATGGTACGGATACCGGACGTATCGCCGATGATGCAATCGATAAACAAGCCAACATGTATGTCAATACTTTTATGATTCTTGAAACCGGTCAGGATTATACGAACAATAATGGAACAATGAAAGGTCTCGACCTTCCGAGAGAGGTTTTAGAAAAGATATATTACAAGAATGCAGTGAAATTATATCCCGGTCTGAAAGAAGCGATGGAGTTATAATAACATTCAATGGCGTTAAAAATATAATTGTATGAAAAGAATACTTTTAGTTACAATACTGAATTTCGTGGCTGTTGCCACCCTGTTCAGTCAGTACCAATCGAAATATCCCGATATTCCGATCGTAGACGTGCATGTTCATGCTTGCGGAATCACCGACGTCTCCAATTTCGTAAAAGTAAGTGAAATAACTAAGCGGAAATATGCTTCAAACCTCGCCTTTTTTATTGATTTGGATATTCTTACAGATCCCATAGCCGAGATAAAGGCAGCCGGCAAAGGTCGCTTCTTCTTTGCGGTGAGTGAAATGTCTCCGCATAAGGGAATTACTAAAACTCCAGAGGAAATAGTGAGCAAGCTTCGGGATGGATATGTGGGATTAAAGTTTTGGTTTAGTGATCCTCGTCGCACTATCTTAGAGGGCGAAGAGGGTATTACCAGAGCCGATGACCCAAGTTATGATCGACTTTTCTCAACACTCGAGCGTGAAAATGCACTGATGACCTCCTTCCATATTGCCGATCCCAACGGCCCGTTTTACGATCGTACACGATGGATGGCCGATCCGGTTTACTACTGGAATCAAATCAGGGCTTTCGAGAATGTGGTAGCAAAATACCCTGACCTTACTATTGTTGCTGCCCACTGCGCATGGCTCATTTGTCAGGATGCCCAAATCGATTATCTGAGGTACTTACTCTCAAGATATCCCAACCTGCATGTCGATCTTTCTGCCACTTTCCCCTATATGCACCTTGTGAACTATAATAACCTCCGCGATTTTTATATTGAATACCAGGACAGAATCCTTTTTGGTTCCGACATTGGTTTTAATCAGCGCTTACTTGATGAAGCCGTTGAGCGCACAGCCGGCAGGTATGCAGATTACTTTGCTACCCTTGAAACCGACCGGGAGGTTAACAAGGGCAGATCAAAAGGTCTCAACCTTCCGAGGGAGGTTTTGGAGAAGATATATTACAAAAACGCACTTAGATTATATCCCGGCTTGAAAGAATCCATGGATTTACAATAAAATTATGAAACCGAACTTAATAAAGACTATCTCAATCGTCTCAATCTGTTTTATATGTTTTTGGGTAAAGTGTAGCTCGGATACCGCGAACAATTATAAAATAAATGACTGGGAGATTCTCATTGACTCAAAAAATGAAATAATCACTGTTTCTAAGGGAAATTTAGGAAAGATATTTGACAAAATTGAATTTCAGGTTTTACACGATGGCGAATTAACAAAACTTAGCGGACTACATTGGGAAAAACAGCATGAAAGATTGATTATCCATAGTGAAAAACCGATAAAAACAGATTTGAAGTTTGTATTTGAAGAAAATGGTATTATAGTAAATTCCTCTGGAGGCGATATATTTATCAGGGCAATTTCTTCAGCACCCATAGACCGGTTTCCGGCACGTATAGCAGAACCGGAAAACATGTTGGAAAGCGTTACTCCCGGAAGGAGTGATTTCACCGGAGTTACACAAGTTGAAAAGTATTATATTCCAAACGAAAATCCACATGTTATGTATCTCTCTTTGGGGGCAATTGAATCTTCTAATTTGCACTCTTTATTTGACAAAGAAACAAATACGGTAATTAAGTTTTCATCCGATTCTAAATTAAAAAGATCACCTGAAAATCAAACTTTCATGGAGATTGAGACACCGGTAATCGAAGATGAAGAAAGTTACTTTATTGAACTGATATCCGATTATTTCACGGATGTTTTAGGTAATCCGAATTACATCCCTTATGATGATACTTACCATAAAGTTGCTCCTACGGGCTGGAATCACTGGCTGGCATTTTTCCGGCAAGTGACGGAAGATGATATTGTCAAACATGCCGATTTCATCTCTGAAAATTTAAAACAATTCGGAATGGAACATTGTCAGTTAGATGATGGATATGACCATGTCTCTCGTCGTCTGTGGACCGAAAACTGGGATATGGTGAAATTCCCTAATGGATCCGAATGGCTGGCAAAATACATTAAGTCGAAAAATTTAATTCCCGGACTTTGGACCGTTCCCTATTGTTATTCCGTAAATGATGCTGATCCCGAATGGTTTCTTCGTGATGATGAAGGAAATATCCTTATGGATTATCAAGGGGGTGGTGAATTGGATTTTACACGTGATGATGTAATTCGGGAATACTGGATTCCGCTTTGGAAAGAGTTTAAAAGACAGGGTTGGGAATACCACAAGTTCGATATAGGAAATACTGCTTATATGTGGCATACCTATCAACATAATTTTTCCGATACAACAATGAGTGCATTTGATGCCTCTGTGAGAACAATGAAAATCTGGCGGGAAATTATGGGCCCGGAAGTCTGGCATATAAACCATCCGGATGTTGAAGGTGGCAGAATGGGATTCCTTGATGTGGCGGGACTAGGGAGAGATCCGGGAGTAGGTTGGGGAAAAATGAATAATATGCTGGAAGTAATTAGTAATAATACGTATCAAAATCATATCATTTGGTATTCCGATCCTGATTGTATTGTACTTAGAGGTAAGCCGACAAGAGCAGATTATGAAAACAGGGAATTCGGCAAGGTGGATTATTTGACGTTTGAAGAAGCCCAAACATGTGCCAGTCTTCTTAGTTTGTCCGGAATGCAGTATCTAAACGGTGATGATTTACTTAATCTCGAAGAAGAAAGGATGACCCTTTTAAAGAAAACGATACCTGCATTACCTATTTTCCCGGTTGATCTGTTCGGAAGGGGTAGAGATCGTACTAATTATCCGGAAATAATGGATCTGAAAGTAAACCGGAATTCACGCATGTATGATGTGGTTGCGGTCACAAATTGGGAGAACAAACCAAAAACAGAGACAGTATCATTTGAAAAGGAACTATCATTAGAGGCCGGACAAAAATATGTTGTTTTTGATTTTTGGAAAGAAGAACTAATAGGTGAGTTTTATAATGACTTCCGGTTTGAAATTCCTCCTCACGGTACCCGTGTTTTTTTCATTCATAAACAATCCGGGCAACCCCTTCTGATAGGTACAAATCGACATATTAGCGGAACATTCGGTATAGGAAATGTAAATTGGGAAGAATCTAAAAAGATATTGAGCGGCGTTTCGGAAACAGTTCCCGGCGTTCA
Organism: Tannerellaceae bacterium; assembly: GCA_031264865.1. Taxonomy (GTDB): domain Bacteria; phylum Bacteroidota; class Bacteroidia; order Bacteroidales; family Tannerellaceae; genus DFXE01. Next base: position 19,943 of record JAISDJ010000303.1, read on the forward strand.
ATATTCGTTATACTTTTCGATCCCTGAAAATTTCGAAATAGAAAGCATTGATATTAATGTGCAGGACGTATTACAAGAAAATAAGAACAAAGGTTTATTTGAACTTACTTTTACCGGACAAGAGGAACCGGTAAATTGGCTTATTAAACTAAACAACATAAATTGATAATTATTATGGAAAAGACAATTCAGGAGATTTTATTCCAGCCGCACGCATGGAGAAAAACGATAAATGCTTTTAATGAGCAAAAGAACGAAATATTAAATTTCTTTGAGAACCATCGAAAAGCAACAATTATAATGACAGGTTGTGGTTCGTCATACTATTTGCCTCTCATCGGTTCAGCGTTATATACGAGATTTACAGGGAAAGAATCAATGGGCATACCGGCCTCGGAAATATTACTTAATCCCGAAACTGTTTTTGCAAACGATCAGGAATATTTACTGATCTCTATATCAAGATCGGGTAAAACCCCCGAAACACTTTCAGCCGTACGTTATATGAAAGATAATGGTAAGGGGGGAACTATGTTGATATCATGTACCGGGCAAAGCGAAATAGCTAAGTATGCTGATTTTTCAATTATATGCCCGGATGCTGCCGAGGAAACCAAATATATGACAAAATCATTTACCAGTATGCTCCTCTGTTTTCAACTAATGACAGCATGTATATCAAAAAATAAATTATTTGAAAAAGAACTTCTGCAATTGCCTGAGCATGGTGAAAGATTAATCAAAGAGTATCAACTATCACTACAGCAATTGGCTAATGAGAAAGATTTTGATTTATATGTTTTTCTTGGTCACGGACCTTATTTTGGCGTTGCTTCTGAGGCGATGCTTAAAACGAAAGAGATGGCATGTACTCCGGCCGAAGCTTATCATGGAATGGAATTTATGCATGGCCCTAAGTATGCTGTAAATAGAAAAACCATTATAACCTGCTTAATGTCGGAAAGCATAAAGAAAGAGGAAATCGAATTACTTAAAAAAGTGAAGCCATTAGGTGGATATATTATGGTTATATGTGAAAATTCCACGACTGAAATCACAGATTTGGCGAATAATGTTTTCGAACTAAAGTCGGGATTATCTGAGAATACTACGCCTGTTCTTAGTTTACTCCTTACTCAGCTATTCGGATATTATAAAGCGCTTGCAGTGGGTAAAGATTTATAAAGCAGACATAATCAATAATTAATCAAAAAATATGAACACGACTACTGGTCAGAGCAAAAATCGGATTGTTTCGATCATCATGATGATCGCGCTTTTCGGGATGATCGCATTTGTTACCAATCTGGCAGCGCCGATGGGGCAAGTATTAAAAGAGCAATTCAGGGTTTCTAATTCTCTGGGATTGCTGGGAAATTTAGCCAATTTTATTGCTTACGCCGTGATGGGGATACCAGGCGGTATCCTGTTACAACGGGTAGGGTATAAAAAAACATCCCTGATCGCTATTGCCGTGGGGTTCATAGGCGTGTTAGTGCAGTATCTATCGGGACACTCTCCCCAGGAATCCGCTTTTGCCGTTTACCTGCTCGGGGCGTTTATCGCCGGTTTTTCCATGTGCCTGTTGAATACGGTGGTCAATCCCATGTTGAATACATTAGGCGGCGGCGGTAACAAAGGCAACCAGTTGATCTAGGTCGGAGATTCCTTCAACGCCGTGATGGCTGCATTTACTCCCGCGTTCGTAAGTATTTTAATCGGAGAAGCCGCTAAAGCCAATATCAAGGATGTATTTCCTGTTATGTATATCGCCATGGGCGTGTTTGCACTGGTATTCTTTGTAATGCTTGCGGTGCCCATTCCCGAACCGCATGCCACAAAAACAAAAGAATCTATAGGTAAACTAATGTCGGGTGCATTGAAGTTCAGGCATTTTGTTTTGGGCGCCATTGCCATTTTTGTCTATGTGGGAGTTGAAGTAGGTACACCCGGCGTAATGATATTATGGTTATCCGACACGCCGGTCGGCAAAACAACTGCGGTATTTGTTGCCGGGATTTATTGGCTTTTTATGTTAGTCGGCAGATTAATCGGAGCTTCCCTGGGAAGTAAAATTTCCAGTAAGGCAATGCTTTCGGCTACTTCATTAGTGGGATTATTATTAATTCTGGCAGCTATCTTCTCACCGGCAACCATCGAAGTTACATTTCCGGCGTTTACATCGGAAAGCGGCCTTTCGTTTGGATTGGTACGGATCCCCATTAATGCAATGTTTATGATGTTAGTCGGTTTCTGTACATCGATCATGTGGGGAAGTACCTATAACTTGGCCGTGGAAGGTTTGGGTAAATTCACGCCGGCCGCTACGGGAATATTTATGACCTTGGTATGCGGCGGAGGTATCCTTCCCTGGATTCAGGCTGGTATAGCCGATTCGGTCAGTTATTTGGCAAGCTACTGGGTGATTGCCATCGGGTTGGTTTATTTATTATTCTACGCCTCGGTCGGATCGAAAAACGTAACTGCCGGCGTCTCTGTGACGGATGAGAAAGTACCGGTAGATACGACTTCTCAAAGTATGCCGTAGAAGAGTAATTTGGAGTTTTACCCTATGATTTATATAATAAAATGATTGAAAAATTAGATATTGTAGTAGTTGGCGAGCTTAATATGGATTTGATACTTACCGGACTTCCCTCTTTTCTTGAAATGGGTCAAAGCAAGCTCTCAAAAGATATGGATTTTACATTAGGCAGTGCTTCTGCTATTTTTGCCAGCAATATTGCCAGATTAGGGAAGAAGGTTGGTTTTTTAGGAAAGATAGGCGACGATATATTAGGTGATTATATATTGCAAAATCTACTTGGCAGAAATGTAGATACTTCAAAAATTATACGAGATAAAAATGAAAAAACAGGTATATGCGTTTCGCTATCATTTTCTGAAAATTATGCCATGGCGAGTTTCCCCGGTGTTCGTGAATCGTTTTGTCTGGAAGATATCGACTTTGATTATATTTCAACGGCGCGGCATATGCATCTGTCAAGCTATTATCTTCAAACAGGGATGAAGGAAAGATGTTCTGAACTATTCAAACATGCAAAGGAGTTAGGATTAACTACATCTTTTGATTCGGATAACGATCCCTCCGGCTTGTGGGGTAGCTCAATACTTGATACCTTACAATATGTCGATGTTTTTCTCCCGAATGAAACTGAGGCGCTTCATATTGCGAAATGTAATGATTTACAGTCAGCTCTCAACATACTAAGCGACGTAGTAAATACTGTTGTTATTAAAACCGGCAAAAATGGTGCATGGGTTAAAAACAGGGAACAAACAATTCATGCAAATGCGTTCAAAGTTGAAGTGGTAGATACAACGGGGGCAGGAGATAGTTTTAATAGTGGATTTATTTATCAATATTTAAATGGTGCAGATATTGATAAGTGCATTCTTTGGGGAAATGCTTGCGCTGCAATATCAACTACAAAAATCGGAGGAACCACTTCTTTCCCGGACATTACAGAACTTCAATATTTTCTTTCTGAAAGAAGCGAAGATTTACAAAAAATCATAGATATAAGAATATAGCTTCAATTTATAATTATTATTCAATATAAACTCTAATATTTAATATATGAATGAAAATAAAAAACCGTGGTTATTTTATGCACTACTGACAACTATATTTTGGGGAGTATGGGGCGCTTTCATCGAAATACCGGAGAAGGCCGGTTTTCCGGCAACTTTAGGTTATGTCGTGTGGGTTCTAACTATGATACCCGTTGCTATTGTTGCTCTTATCAATATTAAGTGGAAACTTAATAAAGATTTTAAATCGATAGTTTTAGGATTGACCATTGGTCTTTTTGGCGCCGGTGGACAATTATTATTATTTGAAGCGCTAACAGACGGTCCGGCTTACATTGTTTTCCCCTTTATCGGATTATATCCTGTTTTGACCATAATTTTATCCGTCCTGTTTCTGAGAGAAAAGGCAGCGAAAAGGCAATGGTTTGGAATAGTCATCGCAATGATTGCCGCTTTAGTGCTATCGTATCAGAAGCCAAGTGGTATAACTTCATCAAACAATATCTGGTTAATTATTTCAGTAGGAGTATTTATATGCTGGGGGCTTCAGAATTTTGTCCTGAAGTTTGCAAACAACACAATGAAAGCAGAGAGTATTTTCTTTTATGAAATGGCGGGCGCTTTACTATTAATTCCGGTAGCATTTTTCATGACTGATTTTTCTCAGGAAATTAATCGGTCATTTAGTGGTCCCTGCCTTGCCGCTATTATTCATGTGCTTAACTCCATAGGCGCACTTACGTTTGTATATGCAATACGTCATGGGAAGGCGATTGTGGTAGTACCAATGCTTGGAATCACACCAAAACTGATAACAATTGTATTATCATTGATTATATATAGTCTTATACCCGGCGTTTTTTTAGTTGCGGGTATTATTTTAGCAATAATTGCTATTTTATTAATGTTAGAGTAATATAATCCGCAAATATCCACCTGTTGAAAATAATATGATTCAAATCACTATTGACCGACAAACTTTAAAAAATATCAGTTTTTATTTATATATTGTTTATAATCAATGTATTATAAATGCTATTTCTTGTTTTTAAAAAAGTTACCCCCTCCTAAAAAATA
>JAISDJ010000085.1 GCA_031264865.1 Tannerellaceae bacterium
TCTAAAGAGCCTCCATGTGAATCATGCCGTCTATATACCGGACGCCGCTAAGCCTGTTAACAGGTTCTTGCTTAACTTATCCCGAACCAGGTGAAGGGGTTCGGTTTTGACGTCGTTTAAGTATTTCGGTACCTCATCAACGGTTCATTTGCATTCATCTTTCACACGGCTACCTGCCTGTCTCTTGACAGACTTTTCGGACATCGCTCACGACCTTAGCTTTTGACTAAAGCCGCATGCCGCGGTTTGAAATCTCCTCCTGCAAGGCGATCCCGAGGGGCCTACCCTCATCTCTCACGAAGCATCGAACTATCGGTATTCTACCAATAGTTCGTTCATGGCACACTACACCGCTCACCTATGTGAACGGAATTGTACAAAAACATACTAAAATAGTATCTCCCTTAGTTGTGTTAGTATTGGTAATTATTTATTTTTCACCAAATTAAATCGTATGAAACTTATTACATCATCACTGTATTCCGGATTCAGATAGTGATTACATGAAATATACAATCCATCTTCCCTGATAAACATGACCTGGGAATTATACATATAATCCGGAAACAATGTTTCGCCAATTATATTAAAGCCCTTATCCAGAATGATAATAGAGAAATTCTTACGTCCATACCGTAAAAGTTCCAAAACTCTTATACCCTTTTCCAGCATTGTTTTAGGATAAGCTATGCGGTAATATACATCTCTGTACTCATCATAAAGTAAGTTTCCATAGTTGGGATTTTCGCATAGTTCCTCAATCGTTAAATTTCCATAATCATCCGGGATTCTTACTTTATCAATATACTTACTTGTTACTTTAATCTTTTTTATCTGTCCGTGATTCAAAGGAGCGATGTAAATATCTTCATCATAATAAAATGAATATACAAATTGTTTACCATTAAAACAACGACTGAGATAATCTTCCGCACTGGCTCGTTTCTTTCTGTTATCTTGACCGGGGAATGAGGGATAAGAGAAAGACGGAATGGCATTCACCGATTTGTCTATCAGATCAATATAAGCACATACCCAATTGCTTTCAGCCCATCTGTTACATTCCGGTACTATATATATCTTATTGTCAAAAAATAAGAGAGGGTGATACAGGGAAGATATGGAAGAGGTCACTAATAAAGGAATGTTATCATTTGTTTCATAGTATTCCATTTTTTCTTTTACGACTGAATTTTTATCGATTAATACAATGTCATTAAATCCATGAATAGTTAGGAATATACTATCTAAATTTTTTACATAATATCCACTTACAGGGCCGACGCCATTATTTCCATCATATGATGGCATTACTTTAAAATCTAAGTTTGTAAGATTCATATCATAAAACAAAATTTCATTCTGTATAGGATTCTGAAATGTTAGATATTCTTTTCCCGTTTTATCTTTATATGCGAATAATGCCAAAGGGGAATTTTTTGTTCGTTCGTCAAGAGGAAATATTAATTGCTTATTTGATTTTTCTAAGAAGAATATATTTTTACGATGAATATTTGAATCTTGACAAGATATGTATAGAATAATCAAGGATACATTTATACATACGATTCTAGCATGGTAATATTTTGTTTTTAAGAAGCTATATAAAACTTGCATAATTTCTTTCATCATTGGTTTAATTAATTTCATACAAATAACTTTTTATTTCATATTTATTTAAAAGAATCACATCAATAATAGTAATTAGGATGTAACCAACAACTATCCAAGAGTTATCATCTACCACCAAACTTGCTTTCCGTTTTCGTAGGTGAATATACGTTCTTTTCCCCCCTTGTATGATTTTTTAAGTAGAGTAAAGACCCCACAGGAACGTTATATACTAATGAGTCTGCATTTGCAGTTTTTCTTCCTAACGAATGCCAGGACTTATCAAAATAAAACAATTCATAATCATCATCTTTTCGAATAAAATTATCTCTGTTTCTAGGCACATAAATGAAATGTGAAAGAGATAGAGGCTCTCCCATGTCATTTTCCCCCACGGTTGTTCTTTCCATACTTTAAATGTCCATTCAATATTATGAATCAAATAATCAGATTTAATTTCGCTTATATCAGGCTTTTTAATAAGGTTCTGCCTTGAAAAACACCCAAACTTTGCGACAAAAGAATTAAGAACACTCTGAGGCTCTTTTCCTGATGTTGAAATCTCTTTATATATTTGCGAGTAATCATCTAAAATTTTCCCTTCGTATGAGTAATAATAGATTATATTCTCAATCAAAAAGCAGGCCGCCTTGTATTTTAAGCTGTCTGCTGGATTTTGGGAATAATGCGCCAACACTTTTTCCAATTCACTACGATTCACTCCCGCCAATTTTAACGCATGTTTCAATGTCGATAAATTTGAGCAGGAAAATAAGAATAAAAACAAAATGAAACTAAACACCTCATATCTAAATGTTTTAATTAGGGTCTACTTAAAACTCACACTCTCACAGAAGTCAAAAAACATATTGTCCATTTTCCCGCTTGTGAAAGAAGGGACTCTCGTAGCGCGGATTAAATGCACGACTTTTTCGCTCTTTACTCATATTTCCTTGCACTAAAATCCCTCAAATGTACATATATTTATTATCTTATATCACAAGTTACTGAGGATTTTTCAGCAGATCCGGCAGTGATTCGAAGCTTGAAAACCAGTGATAATAACGTGGTGGACATAGACGGCGATATAACAATCAATGCGAATAAAACAATCCAGACGGTAAGTGGATGTCGTTATGAATGAAAATAAATTTTATATATTTGCTGCATTAAAAAAAACAAATAAATCAACCGTTCTCTCTATACCTTGTAAAGAATGGAGGCAAGACAAAAGCAAACCCTTAAATTAACGATATGATGAAGTTGGAAGTCCTTTTTTTGATTGCGCTTGTTGCCATAATGGGATGCGAGCGCGTAGAGTTGCTGCCTGGCGCCGATGAGCGGCAGATAGAATATGTTACGGAGATTGCCTATACCCATGTCTTGCAGGTAGGCCCTACAAGGGAGTTTACCACCATTCGCCAGGCAGCGGGCGCTGCGGGAGACAGTACGCTGATCGAGGTGGATGCAGGTACGTACAAGGGAGATGCGGTGACGACGGTATGGGAACAGGATGAGCTGTACATTCGCGCCGTGGGAGGCGAGGTCATCCTCGACGCCAACGGAAAGGCTCAGGCAGGGAAAGGTATCTGGGAGATCGCCGGCGGAAACATAAAGGTCGAAGGGTTTACGTTTATCAACGCCAGGGTCTCCGACAAGAACGGAGCCGGGATACGCTTCAACAAAGGCCGGCTGACGGTAGACAACTGCAAGTTTCTGCACAGCGAATGCGGTATTCTGACGGCAAACAGCGGCGGTACGCTAATCGTACACCATACGGAATTTGGCTATTTGGGCTATGGCGACGGCAGGTCGCACAATCTGTATGTCGGGCAGATTGATACCTTCCTGATGACAGGTTCGTATTCACACCATGCCAACAATGGGCATTTAGTCAAATGCCGCGCCCGCTTCGGCCTCCTGGCCTATAATCGGATCACCAACGAGAACGACGACAGTTACAACGCAAGCTATGAGGTTGATCTCCCCGATGGCGGAACGCATATCCTTGTGGGGAACATCATCCAGCAATCCGAAAAAAGCCCCAATACATCGATCATCGCCTTCAACGAAGAAAACGGGCATTGGAACGAAAATGCGCTCTATTTGAGTCATAACACCATACTGAACAGTAAAGCGACAAGCAGTCCGCTTTTTGTTCCGGCCTCCAGGCTACCGGCGTCCGGCGTCGTGATGGTGAACAATCTGTTCTCGGAAAACATTCAGAACCTTGCCGCTAACTTCCTGTCGGTAGATAAAGGCAATCTGACGTATAAGAAAAGCGACCTGAACGCAGACTACCTCCCCTCCGCCCGGTTGTCCGAATCCACAAAAGACAAACTGGAGCCGGACATCGACAACTATCTTCCCAACAAGTTAACGTCTGCCGGCTTCAGCCTCATCCCCGCTTCCGAATACCACCACCCCTGCCGAAGCATTCCGCTGACAGCCCCACCGGCCATCGCCGGAGCCTCCCAGCAAAGCTTCTGAACAGTGCTTTTTAAAATTGGAGCTACCTATATTGAATCCTGCAAATCAAAGAACAAAGGCAAAAATTAAACCTTAAAAAATGAAAAAGACATTACTTTTTTTAGTGGCTATTTTTGTTTCAACCGCAGTGTTTGCCCAAAGCCCACCTCCTGAAAAAGAAATGGATCCTGGTCCCGCCCTTGTCACAAATGAAAAAATAAACGTCTCGTCAACGTTCACGGTTCAGTCATTAGGCAGAGGAACCGTACGGATTTTTAGCGCTAAATCGCTGGGAAACGTAGCTGTATTTGACTTTTTTGGCAGACTCATCGCCCGATATAACACATTGGTTAATGAGCTGACATTGTTCTTACCGCAAAAGCCATTACTGGCAAAAGTTGGAAATGAAATAGTAAAATTCTCAAATACCGGGAATTTTGCAGCCTCTATCCCCAAAGCATATGTTGTCGCTACTTCTCCAAAAACAAGAGCGACTAAACAAACCCGTAAACAAAGAGAGTGTATCTTTTATACACCCTCTTTGTTTCTATTATTAATGTGCCGTTAAAGCACTTACCTCAAATTTGTATTCCGTGCGACTCCGCCTATTTACTTCACTTCCCAGATCTCGCCGCTCATTAGCAAATCATGTAGTTTGCGGATGGGTTTCCGGGCTTGTACTTCGGCTATTTGTTTTTCTACTTCGGCGTCATAACAAGGTGCTTCCACATCACGAATAATCCCTAATGCTACCGGCATATCTCCTCTCATCATAGCCAACATCATATGGAGAGTTACATCTTGTGTATGTACATCATGTACTAATACATCGTTCAACGTATATCCGTCTTGGCCGATCGTAACGGCCTTCAGTTTCAAGCCATCCAATACAATACCTTTTTCATTGTCGTTGCCAAACAGCATTTTCTCGCCGTGACGAAGAAATATTGTACGTTCTGCTCTTAGCTCTTTAGTAGATATTTGCTTATGGATACCATCATTAAAGATCACACAGTTTACCAAAACTTCTACAACCGAAGCGCCTTTATGCTTTGAACTGGCGGTCAATATATCTGTTGTATTTTTAAGGTCTACATCTATTGCTCGGGCAAAGAAATTACCCCTCGCGCCAAAGGTTAGTTCAGCAGGAATAAAAGGGTCTTCTACTGTTCCATAAGGGGAGCTTTTTGACACAAAGCCTCTGTCTGTTGTAGGAGAATATTGCCCCTTTGTCAGACCATAGATCTTATTATTAAAAAGAACGATATTTATATCTATATTACGCCGCACGGCATGGATAAAGTGATTACCTCCAATCGCCAAGCAATCGCCGTCGCCGGTAGCCAGCCATACAGTTAAGGCGGGATTAGCCGTTTTAACACCGGTAGCAATGGCTGCTCCACGCCCATGAATAGTATGAAATCCATAAGAATTCATATAATAGGGTAAACGTGAAGAACATCCGATACCGGAGATAACAGCAATGTCTTTAGGGGCAATACCCTGATCGGCCATTGCCTTATGGATACAGTTCAATACGGCATGGTCGCCACAACCTGGGCACCAGCGTACATATTGATCGCTTTTATAATCTTTTGGTTGATATGTTATTGTTTGTTCCATTTTTATGCCTCCAATAATTTGGTGAATTCCTCAACTAATCTTGATACAATGAAAGGTTGGCCTTTTACACGATTGAATTTGTAAGGAGTAAAGCCGGATACTTTACTACGTAAATAATTGGCAAATTGTCCGTTGTTTTGCTCTGCTATTACTACTTTTTTGTATTTTGTGAGCACCTCCACCGTATTTTTAGGTAATGGGCTAATAAATTTAAAATGAGCTAAAGCCACTTTCTTTCCATTTTCGTGCATCGTTTCCATAGCTTCGCATAAATGTCCGAAAGTCCCCCCCCAACCTATAATTAGCAAGTCTGCATCTGCATCTCCTATCACTTCCAATTCAGGAATGAAAGCAGCAATCTTATCTATCTTGGCCTGGCGCGCTTGTATCATTTTCTGATGATTGTAAGGCTCGGTAGAGATAGCGCTTGTATCATAATCTTTTTCTAATCCTCCAATACGGTGGGCAAAACCTTCCATACCTGGTATAGCCCAATAACGAACCAATGTTTCCGGGTCGCGACGATACGGTTTCCAGGGATCTTCACCTTTATAACTCGCCGGATATGTAGGCTTAATTTCCGGATACGTATTCAAATCAGGAATTCGCCACGCTGAAGAGCCATTCGCCAAGAACGAATCCGTTAACAAAATAACGGGAGTCATATGTTCAACAGCCAATTTCCCTGCCCAAAAAGCAGCATCAAAACAATCCGTGGGTGTAGAAGCTGCAATAACAACAACGGGGCTTTCTCCATTACGCCCATAAAGAGCCTGGAGTAAATCGGTTTGTTCACTTTTTGTGGGCATTCCTGTAGACGGCCCGCCACGTTGCACATCAATAATAACCAATGGCAATTCGGCAATCACAGCCAGCCCAATGGCTTCGCTCTTTAAAGCCAAACCGGGACCGGATGTAGATGTCGCAGCCAACGAACCTGCAAAACTGGCTCCAATAGCTGTACATATACCAGCAATCTCATCTTCAAACTGGAGTGCCTTCACCCCTAATTCTTTACGAGCGGAAAGCTCTTGCAAAATATCAGTAGCAGGAGTAATAGGATAGCTACCAAGAAATAGTTGTAATCCAGCTTTTTCAGCAGCAGCTATCAAGCCGTAAGAAGTAGCTTTATTTCCATTGATATCAGTATAAAAACCGGGAGCTGCTTTTTTACTTTCTATACGATAAGTAGAAACCGAAGCATGGATATTGTTACCATAATTGTAGCCGTCGGTTAATGCTTTAATATTGGCTTTAGCTATTGTCGGTTTCTTTGCGAATTTATTTTGCAACATATGTTCAGCCTCGTTTAATGGGCGGTCAAACAACCAACACACCAAACCCAATGCAAACATATTTTTACAACGAACCGCAGACTTATTATCGAGTCCGAATTCAGCTAAACCTTCCTTTACCATCGTAGTAATTGGTGCAGCAACCACCTGTGCTGTAGTCAAACCTAGTTCTTTAAAAGGATCATTAGTAATAAACTTTGCCTTATCAAGATCTGCCTTCTCGAAAGAGTCGGAATCAATGATAATAATAGAATTTGGTTTTAGATGATTAACGTTTACCTTTAAAGCAGCAGGGTTCATAGCAACAAGAACATCTGCTCTGTCTCCAGGAGTAAAAATTTTCCGGGAACCAAGATGAACCTGAAAACCGGAAACACCAGTCAAAGAACCTTGAGGGGCGCGAATCTCTGCGGGAAAGTCAGGAAAAGTAGAAATTTCATTCCCTAAAATAGCTGACAAGTTCGAAAAGATCGTACCGGTTAACTGCATGCCGTCTCCCGAATCTCCCGAGAAACGGACTACAACTTTTTCTAAAGTTGTAACTTTTGTCTGTTCTGTCATAACACTTTTTTTAGCTTTAGCATTCTGATTAATTGAAGCATATTACTGCAAAGTTAAGTAAAACTTTATACATTCCTATCTTTCATTTATCAAAATGCTGATAAATAGATATCCAGATTGTTAGATGATATATTGAAATGATTCGACACATAACTATTAATCGGTTTCCCGGAATACATATATATACCTGAACGGAAACAATTTTCTTCTTTAATCATAGTCTGGATGGAACCTGTATCTCCCAACAGAAGTAATAACGGGACAAAAATATTACTGAATGCCATGGAAGTTGTACGCGCTACCGAATTACTGATATTCGGTTTGCAATAATGTAATACACCAAATTGTTCAAAAACTTCCGGTTCAGAAGCAGAGAGGTAACAAGTCGTTTCAAAACAGCCTCCCTGGCTTACACGTAAATCAATAATAAGCGCCCCTTTTTTCATCGTACGGATAAGATCGGCAGCAATTATATATTTCCGTTGTACATTAATATAGCTCATCGCTCCAATGACCACATCAGCCGTACGAAAAGCATTATGTAATACTTTGGGATGAAAGTTAGAAGTAAAAACTTTTTGCCCTAAAGCATTTTGAATCATTCTTAATTTATTGATATCATTATCAAAGATTTTCACTGTAGCTCCCATTCCTAAAGCGGCGCGTGCAGCTACTGTTCCTGCAGAGCCAGCTCCTATTATAATAACTTCGGTTGGAGCAATACCCGGAATACCACCCAGCAAAACACCTTTTCCTCCTTGAGTATTACTTAGTAAAACCGACGCAATCGTAATTGAAGCTGTTCCTTCAATTTCAGAAATAACATTTAATACCGGAGATCTTTTTTGTCCATCAAGCATTAGTTCGTAAGCAATGGCATTAATCCGTTTCGTCATCATCATTTCATAAGCCTCTTGTTTAAACATGCTAAACTGAAGCAACGAAAACAAGGTTGTTCGCGGTTTCATTAAAGCCACCTCTGAAGGTAAAGGAGGAAGTATTTTTAGTATAAGATCAGCCTGATAAACTTCCTGCGGACTGGAAACAATTTCTGCTCCGGCTTCTGAAAAATGATTATCAGAATAGTTAATGCCCAACCCGGCATCTGTTTCAATCAAAACGCGATGGCCGGCATCCGTCAGCATATCTACGGCCTCAGGAGTAAGAGCCAATCGTCGTTCTTCTTCAGTTCTTTCACAAGGAATACCTATAAGCAAATGATTATTCACCTTGCTAAGCTCTTTTAATAACTCTTGTGGAATATATCCTCCTTGTAAATGTGTTAAACCCATTCTACTTAATTTTTATCACGATAACAATTTCTTTAGTGCACATGCTATTTCATTAACGTCATTAACTGTAAGCATTTTCTCAGCATCAAATATCACCGAAGCTTGCCTATACCAATGATCTCTTTTTCCCAAATTATCGGTTATAAATTGTTTAAGTTCTTCACCCAAAAGGCCTTTTAATATTGGGCGAGTATGCTTTACAAGTTCTAATCGTTTGGCCAGTTCATCTGAAGATATTTTTAAATAAACGGTTGTGCCTGTTTGATTCATATAAGACATATTATCGAAAAAACAAGGAACCCCACCTCCGGTTGAAATTACTACATTTTCAATCATAGCTATCTCATGTAATAATTTACATTCAATATCACGAAAAACAGCTTCTCCTTTTTCTTCAAAAAGTTGTCTTATTGTCTTATGGTAGCGGGCTTCAATATAATGATCAAGGTCTATAAATGATAAATTCATTTGCTTGGACAGCTCCTTCCCCACAGTAGTTTTCCCAGCTCCCATATAACCTATCAGATAAATACGCTTCATTATGCAACCCTAATTTTTATCCATCCCTATTTTCCTATTTTCACATCCTGCCGTCTTTTAACAATAGAATCTTGCATTGATTTTGTACATAAATTGATTTTGTCTATCAATTCACCTATTTCCTGAATAACTTGTTCTTCTTTTGATATTTGGTAACTAACTAAATAAATAGCATTTATAAATTTTATTAACTCAAAAAAAGCATCATCAATCTGTGGACGAATCTTCCTCATCTTATCCTCTTTATATCTTTTTCGTTTCTCATTCAGGCGCTCGCCATATAGTTGGTTACATTTATTATTCGCTTCTTTTAATTTATCAATTACTAACAGCAAATCTAATTTTTTTAATATTTCCTGGTACTTCTCTTGACTCATTTCTTCTATAAAGGAGAAAACTAAGGAGGTATTTTCTATTGCATTAGCACGATGTGCATTTTTATATGGATCCAAGCCTTCATATAATCCTTGCCAATATGCTTTTATAGTTGGATCCGGATGAAATCTCATGTTTTCAATTGTCCTTTTTATAAAAACAAAAAATTCATCACGTTTCTTATTGGCGATCTGAATATCTTTAGTTTCCTCAAAGCCCCTATTACGCGAATAAGCATCATCCTCTTTCTTAAAAAGGCGTTCATACACCAAACGCGGCTCTTCCATCTTATACTCTTTTGCGATTATAGGAGAAATTATATGTAAGATTTTTGAATGGTAATCATAATGCTCGCCATCTCTCACAAGACGAAAACTAGGTCGGATAATTTCTTTCACTTTTTCCATATTATCTTTATTAAATAATACCATTAATAAATTATTCTTTCAAAAAAATAACTATTTTCATTCCAATTTCTATCTTTCATATATAGATTAAGTAGAAAATATTAATCAAATAATTAAATCTGCGCCTGCAAATATAATAAATATCTTTAATAAAAAGTATAAATCTAAAATAGATAAAAGTATTCAAATTAATTTAACCTAATTCATCTACAGACAATCATACATTAGCTTATATATAATATATTTTGGCATTAAATTAAAAGACAGGAATAAAATCAGGTAAATTGACACTTCACATTGTGATAATATATAATTAAAACATTTAATTACATTTGTAAATGATTTACAGCCATTTTTGTTAATATATGAATCTATTTGTGTCCGTATCAAAATTTCATCATTCGTTTGTTACAAAAAAGACCTTTCTGTCGCCTTCTATAAACCCGATTACGTTATCAGAAACTGTTTTTGCCATTTCAAGGCGTGTTTTATCAGTTTGTGTACCTATATGAGGAGTCAAAACTGCATTTTCTAGCTCTAAAAGTTCCGGCACGGGGAAATCGCCAAATTCAAAAACATCTAATGCAGCTCCCTTTATATTGTTGTTTCTCAACGCATTAACTAATGCATATTCATCTACTAAAGCCCCTCTGGCTGTATTAATTAATATTGCTGACGATTTCATCGAATTTAGTGCCTTTTCATCGATTATATGATATGTCTGCGGTGAATACGGCGCATTTATCGATAGAAAATCAGACTTCTTTAATAAATCATCGAAAGAAACATATGTTACATTCAATTTTGTTTCTTCTTCAATATCTAATTGTCTACGATTATGATAAATAACGTCCATTCCGCAGGCTTTTGCTCTTTTACATAAGGCTTTTCCAATACGTCCCATCCCCAAAATTCCTAATGTTTGCCCGGTAATATGAGTACCCATATTCTCTAAAATTCCTATTTTCATCGTATCACGTTGAATTCGAAGTTTTCTATCACATTCTGTTATACGTCTTGCTGCATCAATCATTAATCCAAGCGCCAGATTCGCTGTTGGAGCAATTACCGGGTCGGGAGTATTAGCAACAGATATTCCTTTTTCCAAAGCATATGCAACATCTATATTGTTGTATCCCACTGCATAATTGGCAATAAGACGTAAATTAGGTGCATTATCTATTAATTCTTTATTTACCGGAAAATTAAACATTGGACATAATACATCATACGTTGGAATCATCTCCATTACTTCTTCAAAAGAAAAATTTCTTCCTTCAGGATATGTTACATCATATTTTTCGAATAATTCGATAAAACCATCCCGATACATGTCATACGTCATCAATACTTTCATAATTTATATTTTTTCAATCTGGATTAATAAAAACAAAGATAGAATAATTTCTCCTATAAATCAATAGTAAATAGCAGAATATCAAGTATATCCAAAGGCACTTGACTGATATTAACCCCTAAATCCGGCGATTATTTTCATGTAAGCTTTACCTATACTCGAAAAAACACACTATTTTGAGGGTGAAATTTGCGTCATATCAGAGCGTCCGTATTTCTCAATCTCTTCAATAACTACTTACATATGAATAAGATTTATTATTTTTGTAATAAAAAGTAAGAACATGGTATTAAATTATATATGGATAGGATTCTTTCTCATTGCATTTATAGTTGCTTTAGGCAGACTCTTAATAGATAAAGATGTAGCAGTATTTACTGAAATCATAGATGCTTCTTTTGCTTCAGCTAAATCAGGGTTTGAGATTTCAATCGGACTAACAGGTATCTTGACCCTTTGGCTGGGACTTATGAAAATTGGAGAAAAAGGTGGACTAATTCAGGCTTTTGCTCATTTAGCATCACCTGTTTTCAGCAAATTATTTCCTGAAATACCACGGAATCATCCTGTTACCGGTTCTATTTTCATGAATATTTCAGCAAATTTACTGGGTTTGGATAATGCTGCCACTCCTATGGGATTGAAAACAATGCAGCAACTTCAAGAATTAAACACTCAAAAAGACAAAGCCAGTAATGCAATGATTATGTTTCTTTGTATCAATGCATCAGGACTAACAATTATACCCATAACAATCCTCATGTACAGGGCCCAATTAGGGGCAGCAAATCCTTCCGATATATTCTTACCTGTTTTATTGGCTACATTCATCTCTACAATTGTCGCTATTTTGGGCGTTTGCTATAAACAACGAATTAATATCTTTCAACGGGATCTTCTTTTATTCTTCGGAATAATGGGATTATTTATTGGTGGTTTAATCTGGCTCTTTCACATTATAGAACAAGAAAAAGTATCATTATACTCTACATTAACAGCCAATATTATCCTTTTTACGGTGATATGCGGCTTTATTATCAGTGGTGCAAGAAAAAGGATCAATGTGTATGAAACATTCATAGAAGGCGCTAAAGAGGGCTTTAAAACAGCGATAACAATCATTCCTTATTTAGTAGCAATACTTGTAGGTATAGGTGTTTTTCGAGCTTCAGGAGCCATGGATTTTATTATTGAAGGAGTACGTTCCGGCATCTCTTTTGTAGGATTAGACACAAAATTTGTAGAAGCTCTTCCAACAATGCTTATGAAACCGTTAAGTGGCAGCGGAGCAAGAGGAATGATGATTGATGCGATGAATACGTATGGGGTCGATTCCTTCGTCGGACGTCTCGCATGTATTGCCCAAGGTTCTACAGATACTACATTTTACGTGGTAGCCTTATATTATGGCAGCGTAGCAATACGTAATACCCGATATACAATACAAATTTCATTACTGGCAGATTTAGTCAGCGCAATAGCATCCATATTATTAGCCTATATGTTCTTTAGTTAAATATATTTTATTATGGCAATTAATTATTATACAGAAGATATAAAGCTTCCACCTATAAAAAAGAGGATCGTAAGTTCTTGGATTAAAGAAGTTGTAAGCCTATTTGAAAAGAAAATAGGAAATATTTCATACATCTTCTGTTCAGATGAAAAGATATTGGAAATAAACAAACAATATCTTAATCATGATTACTACACAGATATCATCACTTTTGATTATGCTGAAAAGGATATTATTTCCGGAGATATTTTTATCAGCATAGATACTGTAAAAAGCAATTCGGAGAAATATAAAACACTTTACATAGAAGAACTTCACCGAACGATTATTCATGGCATATTGCATCTATGTGGTGTTGATGATAAAGGCCCTGGAGAACGTGAAATAATGGAGAATTACGAAAACAAAGCGCTTCTGCTCTTACCAGCAGAAGCGTATAAAAACAGATAATAACAAATGAATTTTGAGTACGATATAATAGTGGTAGGTGCAGGACATGCTGGATGTGAAGCGGCAGCGGCGGCAGCCACCTTAGGTTCAAAAACACTCCTCATTACAATGGACATGAATAAGATTGCCCAAATGAGTTGCAATCCCGCTGTCGGAGGTATTGCGAAAGGGCAAATTGTCAGGGAAATTGATGCTCTCGGAGGATATATGGGAATTGTTACAGATAAAACAGCGATACAATTTCGCATGCTTAACAGAAGCAAAGGCCCGGCAATGTGGAGCCCAAGAGCTCAAAGTGATAGAGCACGCTTCATAGAAGCATGGCGAACTGTTCTGGAAAACAAAACAAATCTCCACATATGGCAAGATATTGTTACTCGTTTATTGATTGAGAACAACACTATTTTGGGCGTTAAAACAGCCTTGGGTGTTGAATTTAAAGCTAAATGTGTCATCCTGACAAACGGGACTTTCCTCAATGGATTAATGCATATCGGAAAAACACAGATAAAAGGCGGACGCCTTTCAGAGCCTACTACAACCGGCATAACAGAACAATTAGTCTCTCTGGGGATTAAATCAGAACGTATGAAAACGGGAACACCCGTTCGCATTGATGGAAGAAGTGTCCATTTTGAAGAACTAACAGCACAGCCGGGAGAGAATGATTTCCACAAATTTTCTTATTTGGAATCTTCTAAACGTACGTTGAAACAACTTAGCTGCTGGACACTTTTTACAAATGAAACATGCCATGAAATACTTCGTGAAGGGTTACCTGATTCGCCACTATACAATGGACAAATTCAAAGCATTGGGCCTCGTTATTGTCCAAGTATAGAAACTAAAATCGTCACCTTTGCCGATAAGACACAGCATCAACTTTTCCTGGAACCGGAAGGCGAGAACACACAAGAATATTACTTGAATGGATTCTCTTCCTCCCTCCCACTCGCTATCCAACTAAAAGCGTTACAAGCGATACCTGCTTTTCGCGATATTCAGATTTACAAGCCTGGTTACGCGATCGAATATGATTTCTTTGACCCAACTCAATTACAATATACTTTGGAAACAAAGCAAATCAAGAACTTGTTTTTCGCCGGACAAATAAACGGCACAACAGGATACGAGGAGGCCGCGGGACAAGGATTAATGGCCAGCATTAACGCCCACATAAATTGTCATGGAGGCAATCCTTTCATTTTAGGAAGAGACGAAGCATATATCGGTGTACTCATTGATGATTTAGTAACAAAAGGAGTAGACGAACCCTATCGTATGTTTACTTCCCGGGCCGAATACAGAATACTTCTTCGACAAGACGATGCAGACATGCGCTTAACAGAAAAATCCTATAAAATAGGATTAGCAAAAGAAGAACGGCACAAACTTTTACAAGAAAAGAAAACATATCGAGATACTATTATTTCTTTCGTCGAAAATTACTCTGTAAAGCCTCAATACATAAATAGTGGTTTAGAAGCATTAGGGAC
>JAISDJ010000100.1 GCA_031264865.1 Tannerellaceae bacterium
AATTTCACAGTGAAAGTAACTGCAAACGCATCAAAATGGGAAATTCCCCCCGAAGAAATTGCGAGTTTACAGAACAGCTACAACGCTTTTGTGCTCCTGCATAAAAAGGCAAACAGCCCGAATAAAACCACTGTCATTGTAGCAGAAAAGAATGCAGCCCGTAAAAAACTAACCGGAACCATTCGCGCGCTGGCAGGGTTCCGTCTGAAAAATCCAATCATTACCGCCGCCGAACGTATTGATATAGGTCTTCACGTGCGCAATACCACGCCAACTGCTATCGACGTACCAAAAACGCGCCCGGAACTCTTCATCGAAGCAGTAGATTTTCGCCGCCTGAAAGTCTCCTTCTACGACCAGGGAAGCACAAAAAAGGCAAAACCCTACGGCATAAACGGCGCAGTAATTATCTGTGCTGCGCTCAATGAACCGCCAAAAGACCACAGCGCCCTTATCCATAGCGTGCTGGCAACCCGTACTCCGTATGTCATCGAATGTACGGAAGCAGAACGCGGTAAAACCCTCTATGTAGCGGCGTGCTGGCAAAATAAAAAGGGTCAACAAGGTGTCTGGAGCGAAATTGTAAGCGCGATTGTGCCGTAAAGATGCAGACGGGTGAACCGAACATGAAAAGGCTGTCGCAAAATGTGGGTAGCCTTTTGTTATTATCAGTCTGTAAAAAGCGTTGAAAGAGCGACGTTATTTGCGTAGGTATTATTTATACGCCGAGAGGCGTCAAATATGGATAACCCCGTGCAAGCCGAAGGTGTAGCTCGGGGGTAGAACGTAGTGGATTGCTTCGTTCCTCGCAATGACGGGGCGGATAATGCCGTCGTCATACACTCACCTCGCAATGACGGGGCGGTTAATGCCGTCGTCATACACTCACCTCGCAATGACGGGGCGGTTAATGCCGTCGTCATACACTCATCCGTCATTGCGAACGCAGTGAAGCAATCCAGAAGAAAAACGCTGACAAACTTTTCCGTAGTGGCTTGCTTCGTTCCTCGCAATGACGGACAGGCAAATTCTTCCGTACCGGATTGCTTCGTTCCTCGCAATGACGGGCTGACAAACTCTTCCGTAGTGGATTGCTTCGTTCCTCGCAATGACGGATGGACAAACTTTTCCATAGTGGATTGCTTCGTTCCTCGCAATGACGGGTCGGTTAATGTCGTCGTTGTACACTGCAATGACGGATGGACAAACTTTTCCGTAGTGGATTGCTTCGTTCCTCGCAATGACGGGTTGGTTAATGTCGTTGTTGTGCACTGCAATGACGGATGGACAAACTTTTCCGTAGTGGATTGCTTCGTTCCTCGCAATGACGGGTCGGTTAATGTCGTCGCCATGCACTCGTCCGTCATTGCGAACGCAGTGAAGCAATCCAGAAGAAAAACGCCGACAAACTCCCCCGTATATTTCTCCTTCTCAACTCCGAATGACGTTGAACTGCTCCGCAGTTCCGATAGAGAAGACATATTTCTACCCCGAGCTGCGCTCCGCTTGCACGGGGTTACTCATATTGAACGCCTTCCGGCGTTCCCTGAGTTGACGAAATTGTGCGAAAGACTACGCCAAGCGAGGTGAATATCTTTCGATAGAAAGACAAAACGTATCGTCAATACCGACTAAATTTTCCGTCTCTGCAAAGATATTTCAGTAAACAGGGTCATTATTTGGAATATTTTTTGTACTTTTGCGCACGAAAGGGTTCAACTTTATTATCTACTATAATATATGGTTACATTAGCTCAAGAATATCAGAAGAACGATATTATTCATATTTGGAATGAATGTTTTCCGGGTGATTCGCCGGAATTTATTGATTTGTACTTTACTAAAAAGTATAAGTCGGAAAATACATTGGTATATTTGCTTGAAGATAAGATAGCATCTTGTTTACAAATCTTGCCTTACGAGATGAAATATTGTGGCGACGTTTGTCCAATGTTTTATATTTCTGGAGCGGCGACGCTTCCTGAATATAGAAACAGAGGACTTATGAAGGAATTACTCCTACATGCTTTTCAGGAAATGAAAAACAGAGGCGCTCTCTTTACTACCTTGATTCCGCAAGAAGAATGGCTCGCAGGATATTATCAAAAGTATGGTTACACGCCTTGTTTTGATTATATTACCTTATGGATAACTCGTAAGATATCTGTCTTTGACGATTTGATGTTTGTAACGACATTAAAAACGCATGAACTGAAAGAAGCCTACGACTATTATCAAAAACAGAGTGAGAAACACGCGATATTTGTGCAAAAGAGTTTCGACGATTTCACGATTCTATGCGAAGAGTTAAAACAGAGACGGGGCGGGGAGATTTACCTTTGCCGCAGAGATGACAAGATTTGCGGACTTTGTTTTTGCTACGCTTCGGTTCAAAGATTGCAGATATTTGAAATGCAAGGAAATAATAAGAACATGAAGAAAATATTCCTTCGTAAAATAATAGAAAGATATCCGCAAAGAAAAATTTATCTCATGAAATGTTCGAGCAATAAAGACTTAGTACCTCCTACCCCCAAAGGCATGGCAAGAATATTGGATGCGGAAAAAGTTTTGAATTTATTCGCTTTACATCATGATGAAATGAAATTAACCATCAAAGTAAACGACGAACAGATTGTTGAAAATAATGCTGTCTTTTGCCTGGAAAATGGAACCTGTACAAGAAAAGAGAATGGAAACTTTGACATGGAAGTAAACATAAACCTGCTTACTCAATTGTTGCTTGGGTACCAAATACAGAATTTACCACAGGAATACGGTATTTTTCCGCAAAACTACCCGCACATGTCTCTCATGTTGGAGTGAGGTTTTTTCTGAGATTATCAACGCCGCTTATTTGTTATTGATAACCGTTACCGACCCGTTTTTAATGACGGGTTTTGTGCCGGAGAGCGGAACGGCGGACACAACCCAATAGTAAACGCCGTCAACCACCGGTTTGCCTTGTTTATTACAACCGTCCCACCAAAAAGAATCCGCATAATCGGGACAATTGGGAGCCGTGCAGGTATTTTTCCAAACGGGATTGCCCCAACGGTTGTATATCTCTATTTGAAATTCTTTGAAATAGCCTTTCTCTTCAAGCGGTCTGAAAACGTATTTCCTTCCGTCCGAACCGACAGGCGTAAGCAGGTTGGGAAATTCGATGCTTTCCAACACCAAAACCTCATGTTCGACGCTGTCCCTGCATCCGAACTCATCTTCTATTCTCAGCAAAACGGTAAAGTAACCGGAGGAATTGACATAAGTGTGCGCGGTATTTTGTTCGTTGGCATTTGTAGTGTCTCCAAAGTCCCAATACCAGCTTGTTATCGTTCCTTTTCCCGGAGCGGACTTATCTATAAATTGAATCTCCTCGCCGTAATTAACGGTTTGTGGATTTGCCTCAAATTCCGCCGTTGGAAAACTGTGCGCGTAGATAATGATGGTATCAAAATAGGTTTTAGTACAATTGGATATATCCGTAGATACGATTACTTGATAAGCATAGATTCCCGACGAACCGAATATCTTATTGGCAGGATTCCCTTCAATGGTATCGCCGTCTTCAAATACCCATTGATATTGCAGCGTTCCCGACATATTGGGGATAGTATCGGCGGTGAAAAGAATATTGATATCATTCTCGCAAGCGGTGGCGGAATCGGGACCGGTGGCAATTCTCTCCGGCAGTTCAATGACTGTAATCTGTTTTGAAATTTGTTTGGAACAATACTTCGCATATACGGTCATCACCACAGTATACGTTCCGACGGCGTCGTATTGCGTATAACCGTCAATAGCGTTTAGCGTATCCCCGTTGCCAAACGACCATATAACAGAATCTACCTCCACATAATCAGGCGCTAATGTTGTTCTGTTTGGAAAAACAACGGGAGATGACGAGCAGTATACGGAATCTGTTTCAAAATCGGGAATCACGTCAATGGCGTAAATGCTATCTGTTCCCGTCCATTGAACGATACATTGTTCTAATGTTCCATTGTTGTTTGTCCATGTGATAAGATAAAAATAAGGGAGATAGGAACCCGGCAGTTGGTAAGTATGGTATAAAGTATCGTTTACATGTGTTCCGCCCGCCACAATCTGAGAGGCTCTGTCCGGATTTACAATAATCGTATCCGTATTGATTACCGAAGGAATAAAAGCTACTCGATGGTCAACGCATCCGCTTAATTCCCCGTATTGAAAATTGCCGATAGGTCCGTCAATGAAAACATGTTTCGGAGATACAACAGAATCCATGCAGCCTACGCTGTCTCTCACTACATGTATAATATCATAGTCTCCCGCACGCAAATAATCATGAATCGGTTCTTTCAAATTGGATTCATTGGCAGTATTACTAAGCGTATCCCCGAAATTCCAATAATACCAAACCGGATTTCCTGTTGATGTACTGTGAAACTGTACCTGTCTTCCCATGTCGGGACAGGGGAAACGGCTGCCGTCGTCTGTGAAACTTGCGGTGGGACCGGTTATGATTACCGTGTTGGTATATGTTTCGGAACAAGCCAAGCGGTCGTCTGTCGTTACGGTGAGCGTGATATAAACCGTGTCCCCCTTTGGGAGATGATAGGTGTGGTATACTGTTTGTATGCCGGTTTGCGTGTAAGGAGGGGAACCGTCTCCGAAGTCCCAGGTGCAGATAAATTTTGTATTTCTGTTATGTTCGTAAGGAGAGATATACGATACATTATTAAATTCTACTTCCGTGTGGTTACAATAAGCCGCTCTGGCAGGATAGAACGCCGCCGTAACTTCGTTGACCAGTATCTGATTTTCAAAGACGGAATCCGATGCACAGCCATATTCGTTGACAATGTATAATTCGATATTGTGCAAGCCCAAAATGCTGTCCTTTAAAACAGGATTTTGCACAGCAAACGTATCCTTATTTATTCGCCAAGACCATTCAACAATGCTTGCCGTATCGAAAGGGGAATTGGTATAAGAGGCGTCTTTAAAATAGAGCCTGCTCAAATCATCATTCGCACAAAGGGTGTCTGCTTTATAAAAGAAATTAATCCCGTCCGTGCTGGTGGTAAATGTCGGCACGCTCTGAGGATAAACGCTGAATGCAACCGTATCTCCATACTTACATCCAAATTCATCTTCAATGTTCAACATAGCAATCATGTTTCCCGAATTTCTAAAGACCACCGGATAACCGTCGGAAGGAGCATAGTAGACTTCATCTGTTAGAATATTCGAAGAATATTTTTCACCTGACGGAAATATCGTAAAATCCCAAAAAAATATATTCGAATTGTAGGCGCCTGAATCGTAAAAATAAACAGTATCTCCTTGACAAATATTAGGGCTGCACTTAAAATCAGAAAAACCATCCGGAATGAAAAGATTAAAAATGGCAGTGTCCGTACAAAATCCACAGCGGTTGTAAGTGGGACTGTTTGTATTTATAGAATCATCATTATAAGTAACCAGAGTTATTCTGATTCCCGGGTAAATCCCTTGCTTAAATAAAAAGGGAGTTGAGTGCGGGTACACAAATGTCGGATTTTCTTCCGTACTTGAAGATTGGTCTTCAAAATTTTCAGCGTCGCCAAAATACCATTTGTATGCGGTTGCTCCCTTTGAGCTACTATTAAGTTCAAGGGTTGCCGGATAACCACAAACAGTATCGTCAAAAACGCCATCCGTAATAAACAACGCCGTTGGAGGACAGGCATAAGAAACAGAATCCATTACAATTGTATCTCCGGGACAGCCGTTATGATAGGGAACCAAAACGATTGTTACATATCCCGTATCATCTGCCCGTAACCAGGCAGTATCTACCTCATCCAGCCATACCGGTTCTTTCCTGCTGTCAAGCCAAAACCATTGGTCGGTATACGTTCCTGCAACAGGTACTCCATTTATATCCAAACTGTCAAAAGCCTGAACAAACAACGGAGATTTCATTAGAAAATCACGAAAACATTGTTCCTGATACCTGAACGTAAACCCGGCAGCAGGCGGAATCCCTACCCGAATAGGAGCCATTGAATCAGTGTATGTGCAGCCTATTTCATTGATGTAAGTAAGTAACACGTAATAGTCTCCGGTATCCGTATATGTATGAGAAGGAAAGGAAAAAGGAATAGGAGGAGTAGAAGGAGGCGGACGAACCGCTGTATCAAAAGGAGAACCGTCTCCCCAATCAAATATATATTCTATAGCGGGAATATCCCATGGGTCTGGATTTGCCGGATGTGGGTATTGAAAGTAACCAGTGGTAACAGTAAAAGGCAGACATCCTCCCAAAGGACGAAATCCTGATACGTCCTCGTCTGACCAAACCCCTTTCAGCCAAGGAGCCATAAAAGAATGAAACCAAATATTCCCCGCTATCTCTTTCAAAGGGCATCCGTATGGAGTAATGGATTGCATGGTTACATGATAATGGTCGGTGTCGTTACTATATTGGTGATAAACAGGAGCGCCGACTGCGCTATCGCCGTCGCCAAAATACCAAATGGTATAAGCAAAACCAAAATCATCGGGAACAGGATATTGAGTTACATTTTCAAACAAGATAAGACTGTCATATTCATAACTGCACAGCAAACTATCCGTTATGAGCATTTGTGCAACAACGGTGTCGTCGTAGGCATGAATGGTCATCGTATCGTAGGCAAAGCAAGTACCGTTTCGGTAGTTTGCAATGACAGTCGCCAAATATGTACCCGATGAATTATATTTATGCGTGATGGGTAAAAAAGAAGAATTACCGTTTTCCCCGTCGCCAAAATCCCAGCTATAATCTACATTCGAACCGATGAGTCCCCTAAAAGTAACATCATTGGGAACAGAACAAATGATAGTATCGGAAACCGACCGCTGTACCACAAAGTGAATTACCTCTATCAGATTGGCTTTTGAAATCATATTGGTACATCCCTCGTCGCTCGTAGCCGTTAAACTAACCGCATAACTCCCTACCCTGGAGAAACTGTAAGAAGGATTTTCCAACGTACTGCTTCCCCCGTCGCTAAATGTCCACAGATAAGAATTATTATTTGTAACAGTTGTTTGATTGGTAAACTGCACAATGCCGGGCGTATCGGGAATGCAAAAAGAGGGTTTATCTATTGTAAACTCCGGCATTGGTTTTGCCTTGACGAAAATATAGTTTGACGTATCTACTTTTCGACTGCAACCGTTGGTATCTGTAACCGTCAAAGAAACATGATACAAAACAGGCTGGTTGGGAACATTCATATATTGATGCGTCGGATTGGCAGAAGAAGCAAGTCCGCCGTCGCCAAAATCCCATGAATAAGATTGTACTGCGTTGGAATTTGAAGGGTAACTTACCGATGACGTAAAAGAAACAGTTCCTTCCGGACATATAGAATCATTTAACTTTGTAAAACTAAAAGCAGGTAAAGCCAAAACTTCCACAGTCGCAATGGCAGTATCCGATACACTGTTGGGATAGGACACAATGAGTTGCACCGTATATATACCCGCATTAGTATAAGGGTGCGTAGGGTTGGTATTAACGGAAGTAAACCCGTCCCCAAAAATCCACATATACCCCAAAGGATTACCGCTTGAAGTATTGGTAAACCCGACAGTAGAAGGCGCACATTTAGAAGGCTGGCTAATTGTAAACCCTGCCCGCTGCGCCGTTATCTCTATCAAACAAACCGTAAAAAGTATAATTAATAAATGTTTTTTCATCGCTACAAAGTTACATAAAAATTCTTCACCTTTCTTTTTTATATACGAAGAAAAAAGCAGCAGGTAGCAGGCAACAAGCAGCAGGCAACAAGCAACAAGCAGGCAAGCCACGAAAATAGTGAATAGTGATTAATCCTTTCGCCCTTTCGTGCCTTCACCCTTCCGCTCTTGTACCTTTCGTTCTTACACTGTCGTCATTGCATTGTAGAGACGCGATGCT
The DNA here is from genome assembly GCA_031264865.1 of Tannerellaceae bacterium. Taxonomy (GTDB): domain Bacteria; phylum Bacteroidota; class Bacteroidia; order Bacteroidales; family Tannerellaceae; genus DFXE01. The sequence goes on from JAISDJ010000100.1 coordinate 7,934, forward strand.
TCGCGTCTTCGTAGACAAAGAACAAGGCAGGCAAGCCACGAAATTGTCTGAATCAGGATTCGCAGGATTAAAGGATGAGCAGGATTTTTTTTAAAAACAAACCGCCTACAGTATAATTCTCATAGGGAATAACTCTCGGTAGAAAATAAAATGTACACATTATTTTTGCATTCCGCAGGAATGCATCCTTTTGTCTGCGCAGTCTCTCGCTTGGCGCAGTCTCCAGACTAATGTCGTCAACTTAACAAACGCTAAATACTTCTGTTCATTTTTTTGATATTACCGTCAACTTAAAACGAAACCCTATCGGATTTTCAACGTCCTTTGCTTCTGCAAATTTCAGCGTAGCGTTTTCACCTCCTTCTACTATCGTACCGTCTTGCAGATATTCTGCAACATTATCTGTAAGCCCAAATACAAAGTTACCATAACGACGTCTAACGATACAGAAAGTACCATCTTTCTCCTTACGACAATGTTTACTGCGCTTTATCTGCAATGGAGATAAATATTCCGTTTGAGTTATTTTTGCCTTCTTTAAAGCCATTTCATAATCTGCTTTTTCAGGTAAACTACATTGCCAAATATATGATTTGTCGTGTTGATTAAGTTTAGTTTCTATCCATTGGCAACAAGCCCTTGCTTGCTCGTAAGAAATGGCGACCATGGGAAATTCTCCTTGTAGTTCTTCAATAGAATCTACTATTTTATGATACAATTTAGCATTCCTATAAAAAAAAGGAAAACCATATAGTTCCATGAATTTTGAAGTGTCCGGAATCAAAAACTTGTATTGTTCCGAATCTTCTCCATATTCTTTTTTGAGAGCCGTCAGAATATCATAATAGTCTTGCAAACTTATCTCTCCTTTAGAGAAAAATGATTTTTTGTTTTTTTCTATATCAATATAGAAAGCAGAAGAAAGTTTCTGTGCAAAGATATGACCGAAACAAAAACTAATATTTAAAATCCCAATCCAAATGTACCGTTTCATTTTCTTTTATTATTTGTTCAATAGTGATTTTCTCTCATGTTTTTCATGCGATTGCTCCAACAGGCTGCAAAGATAACATTTTTTTTTGAAGATAACGGACTGATGTGTTTTTTTCACTTGCAAGGCGTAGTTTTCCGACTAATGTTATCAAGTTAAGTAACGCCGGAAGGCGTTCAATGTTGGTAAGCCTGTGCAAGCGGAGCGCAGCTCGGGGACAGAACGTACTGGCTTGCTTCGTTCCACGCAATGACGGAGAGGCAAACTCTCCCGTACTGGCTTGCTTCGTTCCACGCAATGACGGACAGGCAAATTCTCCTGTACTGGATTGCTTCGTTCCACGCAATGACGGACAGGCAAATTCTCCCGTACTGGATTGCTTCATTCCACGCAATGACGGACAGGCAAACTCTCCCGTACTGGCTTGCTTCGTTCCACGCAATGACGGGTCGGTTAATGTCATCGTCATACACTCGTCCGTCATTGCGAACGCAGTGAAGCAATCCAGAAGAAAAACGCTGACAAACTCCCCCCTATATCTCTCCTTCTCAACTCCGAATGGAGTTGAACAACTTCGCAGTTCAGATAGAGAAGACGTATTTCTACTTCAAAAGGCAAAGGGCAACCGCAAAGCAAAGGGCAACCGCAAGGGTCGCCCCTACATTGGATGGACAATCATATTTTTTTAATCCTGTTCATCCTCTAATCCCGTAAATCCTGATTCAAACAATTTCGTGGCTTGCCTGCCTGTTGCTTGTTGCTTGCTGCCTGTTGCCGAATTTCCCTTTCGCCCTTTCGCCCCTTCGTCCTTTCGTCCTTTCGCCCCTTTGCACCTTGTTGATAAATTTTTATGAGGAAACATTGGTTTGTCTTCATAAAAAAGAGTATCTTTGCAACCCTAAAGTATATAATATATAATATCGATAATGAATAAAATAATATTAAACATTATGGTGGTAGCCGGTTTATTAGCC
>JAISDJ010000103.1 GCA_031264865.1 Tannerellaceae bacterium
ACCTCTTCGTTACGGTATTCCATGGTGCTATGCAGGATACTGCGGGCAGAGGTATGAAACTCTTTCGCTCCGGTTTCGGCTTCTATCCGGGCAATGTTATTTTCACGCACACCACATCCTGGCATGATGATAATCCGCTGTCCGGCACGTTTTACCAATTCAGCTATCAAGGGGATTCCTTTTACGGCGTCGGGTTGTTGCCCGGAGGTGAGAATACGGTCGCATCCGGCGTCTATTAGTTGTTCCAACGCGACAAACGGGTCACGGCAAACATCAAAAGCTCGATGAAAAGTAACTGATAAAGGTTTGGCCACTGTAACCAGTTGATTTAATAGTTTAACATCCACATCCCCTTCTTTTGTTAAACATCCGAACACTACACCCTGCACTTTAAGTTGTTTGGCCATTTCTATATCATAGAGCATCGATTGGATTTCGGCCGACGTATACAGGAAATCTCCTCCCCGCGGACGAATAATGATATGGATGCCGATCGTAGAAGTAAGCGCCTGCGCCGTTTTAATCTCTCCATAACTGGGTGTAGTTCCTCCCTCAGGAATAGCAGCACACAACTCAACACGTTTGGCTCCTCCGGCTTCTGCTTCCACACAGCTTTGTGCAGAATTAGCACATATTTCTATAATACGATTGAATTTCATTTCTTTCATTTTTTATCACCTGCAAAAGTATATCTATTTCGTAAGAAAAAAATACTATCTTCGTACATTAAACTATTAATAATATTAATTTATGAAAAGAAAAGGTTTTACGCTTGTAATAGCGACAGCATTGACAAGTAGCATTTTATTTTCTTCGTGTATAGGTTCTTTCAGCCTGACTAATAAGTTATTAACCTGGAATAAAGAAATCGACACTAAACTTGTAAACGAAATCGTCTTCCTTGCATTCCATATTATACCGGTATATGAAATCTCTTTCCTCGTTGATATCTTTGTAATCAATTCCATTGAATTTTGGACAGGTGATAACCCGGTTGCAGATGTAGGAACTGTAAAAACAATTGAAGGAAAAGATGGAGTCTATACCGTAGAAACAAAAGAAAACGGATATACAATTCAAAAAGATGGAGAAGAAAATAATGTAACATTGAATTTCGACAAAGCGGAAAAAACCTGGAGCTTGGAAGCTAGTGGTGAAAGTCACAAACTTTTCTCATTTACAGAAGGAGATGAAGTTGTTGTGTATCTTCCCAATGGACAAGAAATGAACGTAGCATTGAATGAAGCCGGCATACTTGCTTTCCAACAAGCTATTAACAGCGCCTCTTACTACGCTGTCCGCTAAGATTTCTGAAAAATACATTTTTAAAAAAGGTATAAAAAAAGAGATTGTTCTCAAATGAGGAACAATCTCTTTTTTATTTATATTCTATCTTTTAAACTATCGGAGCAGGAAGCGTACCTCCCACTAAGATTACTACCAACAAAGCCAAAATAGCATATAATTCGGGGAATACCGCCATTACCATCGTAGCGCTAAACACATTATGGCCAGCACCTACTGCTGCAATACCATTGGCGCACACCTGAGCCTGGCGAATAGATGAATAAAAACCGCAGAATCCCATCATCAAACCGGAGCCCAAAATAGCGCATGCCGATATCAGCGGTATACTATCTACCAGATAGGGCTGCAATAAGAAATAAGCAACAAACCCATATAAACCTTGGGAGCTGGGAAGAGCGCTTAAAGCAATATACGTACCTAAAGCATCCGGGTTTTTCTTCATGGCTCCTACCACTGTGTTACCACAAATTGTTACACCATATGCACTACCAATAAATGACATTCCAGTCAGAAATCCGATTCCGATGTAAGCTAATAAAATTGGTTCCATAATTAATTTATTTTTAAATTATTGATTATTAATTTTTCTTTTATGCTTTCTTGAAAGGAGCAAATTCTTTACTGCCACCTTCAAATTCTGAGTTTTTAAAATATTCTACAAATATCAGACGAATAGGATGTACTAATGAACTGATCATACAAAGCCCAAAGTTCAGCCCATGCCCTACCAGCAGGATTAACAACATACAAATAAAACGGGCAACCCACGGTAGGCTTTCGGTCATCGACACAGCCAACGAATTAAACACACCTCCCAAAATAGAACCTGTAAGCCCCACGGCAAAAAGACGTATATATGAAAGTGTATCGCCTAGCAACCCGAACACCATATTATAAGTATTCCAAAGCCCAGCGCCGAAATTGAGAAAGATATTCTTTCCCGGCGAATTGTAAAAGAGGACAATCACCAACCCTACCGCTGCTATGCCATACAACGTATAGGCAGCAAAATCAGGCAAATGTATATCCAATGCCGGTAGCCCGAATATACAAACCAAAGAGGCTATAACAAATACCCATGCAAAAGGAGCTATACTGTATTTTGTCCCCTTCTGGATCTTCGTTTTATAAGCTCCTACAGCTTTTCCATACAAAATATGGATGATACCGATTATGAGAGAAAGCGTCATTAGGTTATCACTGCTTAAGAAATAATCTTTTACAGCATGGAAGGCAGGTATATCAACCAACGCTATTCCAAAGAACGAACCGGTTAATGCTCCTACAACAATGGTCATTCCGCCCAACCATTGAAACAAGGAAAGGTATGGCCTTACGTCCGGAGATACTTTCTTCTTAAAGAAAGTACAAAGCAATAAGATAATCAAACCATATCCTCCGTCTCCGAAGCAGAGCCCGAAGAACAACATAAAGAAAGGAGCAAGAAGCGGCGTAGGGTCTAATTCCGTATAATTGGGAAGCGAGTACATTTTAGTAATCGGTTCAAACAAACGACTGTATTTATTATTCTTTAGCTTGATTGGCACCTTATCATCCTCTTCTATCTCTTCCTGGTGGAAGAAATAACCTTGCTTATCCAGTTCTCCTTCTAACACCGCCGCCTTGTCGTCGGTTGTCCAGCCTTCTAAAAACATAAGTTTATCTCCGGCTTGTTTGTCTGTTTGAACAATGGCATGAGCCAGATTAAATTCGTCTTGCAGGTTTTTATCGAATTTATCTAATGTATTATACTCTTCAGCGGCCATTTGGGCCAATTGTTCATCTAATTGTTTCAAGTCCAGTTTCAACTGATCATATCGCGCCTGAAGTTTTGTCAATCCACGATCCGGCATTTTAGGACGTTCGGCGTCTATGTCTATTACTGTTCCTTCTTTTGTAAGGGTAATAAAATAAGTAACCGATTGGAAGTTATTAATAAGAATAGCATTGTATTCATTCACCCATTTCGGTTCAAACTTAGCCGTAGGACAAGTAAAGAAGGTAACTACATAGCCGGCTTTCTTCAGATTTCTAATATTGGTATAGTTGAAATCGCCCCACAAGTCCATGTACGAAATATCTTTCAACAACGACTGCCTTTGCGCTTGCAGCAGGATTCTCTTGTCTTCTGCTTCTTCAATCTTTTCAAGTAACGCTAATCCTTCTTCTTTGGTTATTTGACGAGGAGGCGATAAAACAACATTTTTTTTCTCACTATTCCGTATCTTAAATGAATGCAGTACGGATGAGACTCTTTTACGTTCGGATACCATCGCCTGCAATTCTGCATGATCCGTAATAGACTTCGTTTCTTTTATGTGAACGACTCCTAAATCGCGAAGTGTAGAAAGAAACCGGTCGTATTCCCGATGAAATACCATAAAGGCATATTTCCTCATTTTAACTATCATGATGCTGCCTCCTCTTTTGCTTTACGTTTCTCTTGATTGGCTCTCATGATCTTTTGAGATGATTTGGAAAGGCTTTCTTCGTCTTCCATAAACCGTTTCACCTTTCGGATCGCATCCTTATATCCCGGAATCTGTACTTTCTCAAAAAGATTTACTTTCTGAGTTGTCTTTTTCCTTGCATGTTCTAATAACTCCAGCTTCATTCCCGAAAATTCTACTTCAATACCGGCGCGCGCCAACCCCTTCAGCAACTCTATCCCATCGGTTGTCCATGCAGGAGTATTAAACAAGCTATAAGGCCGTATTTCAAATGTAATATCATCGAGAACGGGGACAATAACGCCGGCAATTTTCTTTGTAGAAAGGGATACGTCTTGTACCTTTATCAGGCCAGGAGTAAACTCATTCCACAAAGCCACCATATTTTCGTAACTCTGAATTTGTTCCTCGAGCTGAAGTTCCAACTTTCTCACTTCGTCTTTCGTTCGCTTTACTTCCAAGCGTAATGCACTCTCTTTACTTTTAATGGTAGGCAAAGAACGCTCGCGCATCTTCAATTGCTTTTCTAATTGCTGAAGTGAAGTTTTATTGTATTGAAACTTTATCGCCATAATTTTTTAGTTCTTCCAGTATTTATCTACGAATTCCTGCTTGATATTTACTTCTGCCGGAGTAAAGTATTTGGCAAATAATTCCCAGGCAACATCAAGCATTTCGGTCGTATTGAGGTTTACGTCAATAGCCAATAGCTTTTCGGAATAATCTTTAGCAAACGCCAATGTACGATTATCATAATCTGTTAAGTCGAAGCCATTCTCCAGTTTTGTTTTGGCATTGGCAGCATCGGCGTATAAACGTACGGCTGCATTCATTACCTGTGGATGATCTTCACGCGTTTTCTTACCTATCACCAATTGTTTCAGACGGGATAAGCTTCGGAAGGGGTCTACAATCACCTTGCCCACGTCGCTGTCCCTGCGCAAATACAGCTGCCCTTCGGTAATATACCCGGTATTGTCGGGCACGGCATGCGTAATATCGCCTCCCGACAAGGTAGTTACAGCGATGATCGTAATAGAACCTCCATCCGGGAACTGTACCGCTTTTTCATATATCTTCGCTAAATCCGAGTAAATCGAACCGGGCATTGAGTCCTTGGAAGGAATCTGGTCCATACGGTTCGACACAATGGCCAGGGCGTCTGCATAGTTCGTCATGTCTGTAAGCAGCACGAGGACTTTCTCATTTTTACGGACGGCGAAATATTCGGCGGCCGTAAGCGCCATATCCGGTATCAGCAAACGTTCTACAGAAGGATTTTCGGTTGTATTGATGAAGCTCACAATACGGTCTAATGCGCCTGCATTGCTGAATGTATTTTTAAAGAACAGGTAATCATCATTCGTCATACCCATACCCCCCAGAATAATCTTATCAGACTGGGCGCGCAAAGCTACCATCGCCATTACCTGGTTGAACGGCTGGTCGGGATCGGCAAAGAATGGTATTTTCTGACCTGTTACCAATGTATTATTTAAATCAATCCCTGCAATACCGGTAGCAATCAATTCCGAGGGTTGTTCGCGGCGAACCGGATTCACCGAAGGACCTCCGATCTCTATCTCTTCGCCTTCCGGTACAGGACCCCCGTCAAGCGGGTCACCATAAGCGTTGAAGAATCGTCCGGATAACTGGTCGCCTACTTTCAATGTAGGAGCCTTTCCCATGAACACAACTTCGGCGTCCGTAGGAATCCCCTCCGTACCGGAAAATACCTGTAAGGTCACTTCATCTCCGTTGATTCTTACCACCTGAGCCAGCTTGCCGTTTACGGAAGCCAACTCATCATACCCTACTCCCGTTGCCTTCAGCGAACAGGTAGCTTTTGTAATCTGGGTAATCTTTGTATATATTTTTTGAAATGCTTTTGTTGCCATAACTTTATGAAATTAATTTTCGCTCTTTTCTTTTAACAGCGCGTCTAATTGCTGATTGAACCTTTCGAACGATTCACTCTTATAGGCGGAATAGTTCATCTGCTTAAAGACATTTATAATATTCTTGAAGTAGTCCATTACCTCTGTAAAGGCATCAAATTTGAATTCCGTATGGCAAATAGCAACTACTCTGTCTAACATAAATTCCTGACGCTCCAAAGAGGTAACCGAATCAATGTCGTCAAAAGCATCCTGTTGCAAAATCACAAAATCTATCAGTTCCGACTTCCAGAATGTAACATGATATTCAACAGGCACGCCGTCATCTCCCAGGATATTGATCTGTTCCGAAATTTCTTTTCCTCGCAGCATACGGGTTTTAATCTCATTTACCTTATCAATCCAGATAGAAGAGATATGTTTGGAAATATACTCCTGAAATTCAGGATACTCCAAGTATTTTGAATAACTGTCGATAGGATTAACGGCAGGATAGCGTTTCTTATCAGCACGCTCTTGTTCCAAGGCATAAAAACAGCGGGCTACTTTCTTGGTGTTTTCAGTTACCGGCTCTTTCAGGTTACCACCGGCGGGTGATACGGTCCCGATAAAGGTAACCGAACCAGACGAACCATTCTCAAGTTCCACATAACCGGCACGTGCATAGAAGTTGGCAACAATAGCCGAAAGGTCCATAGGGAAAGCATCCGGGCCGGGAAGTTCTTCCAAACGATTGGACATCTCACGTAAAGCCTGCGCCCAACGAGAAGTGGAGTCAGCCATCATAAGGACTTTCAACCCCATACTACGATAATATTCAGAGATTGTCATAGCCGTATAAACCGACGCTTCACGAGCTGCCACAGGCATGTTTGATGTATTAGCAATGATGATTGTACGCTCCATCAGCTTACGACCAGTATGCGGGTCGACCAAATGGGGGAATTCAGCAAAGATTTCTACTACTTCATTGGCACGTTCGCCACAAGCGGCAATGATTACAATATCGGCTTCCGCTTGTTTGGAAATAGCATGTTGCAGCACCGTCTTACCGGTACCAAACGGGCCAGGTATAAACCCAGTGCCACCCTCTACGATCGGATTCAGCGTATCAATTGTACGAACGCCGGTTTCCAATAATTTATAAGGACGCGGTTTTTCTTTGTAACAGGTAATGGCTTTCTTTACAGGCCATTTCTGTATCATGGTTACTTCTACATCCTCTCCTTTTTCGTCCGTAAGGACAGCTATTTTATCTTTTATTTTATATTGTCCTTCCGGTACGATGCTTTTTATCGTATAAGTTCCTTCAAATGCAAAGGGAACCATTATCTTATGCGGCTGATGATTTTCATCCACTTCACCCAACCAATCACCCGCTTTTACTTTATCTCCAACCTTGGCTAACGGTTTAAAAGCCCAGTCTTTTTCCAAATTCAAGGGGAATGTATATTCACCACGTGTCAGGAAAACACCTGTCATCTTATCCAAATCGTTCTGTAACCCGTCATAATTTCGTGAGAGCATTCCAGGCCCTAATGTTACTTCCAACATATGCCCCATAAACTCTGCTTCGTCTCCAACCCGCATTCCACGAGTACTTTCAAATACCTGGACAAAAGCGTTCCGGCCGATAATTTTAATAACCTCCGACATCAGCTTTACGCCCCCAACGGAAATGTAACAAATCTCATTCTGAGAAACCGGCCCATCCACTTCCAATGTTAC
>JAISDJ010000132.1 GCA_031264865.1 Tannerellaceae bacterium
ATCCCCCCGGCTTCCGAATATAAACCCGGGCGTAAGAAACACATTCGCCTCATATAATACTTTATCGGCCAATGCTTCACTGTTTTTAATGTCCGAAGGGATTTTCCCCCATAAAAACATACCCACCTGGTTATCGTCGTAGGTACAACCGAGCGTTCTCATGATTTCTCCGGCAAGCCCTCTTCTGCTGCGGTACACCTTATTCATCCCGGCATACCATTCTTCGGGCGCTTTTAAGGCTTCGATCGCTGCATATTGCATCGGTTTAAACTGTCCGGAGTCAATATTGCTCTTCACCTTTAGCACCCATTGTACAAACTGTTCATTCGAAGCCAGCATCGCCATACGCCAACCGGGCATATTATGCGATTTACTCATCGAGTTTAATTCAATGCAGCAATCTTTTGCTCCGGGAATACTCAAGATACTTAATGGTTTGTCATTCAAGATAAAGCTATAAGGATTATCATTCACTATCACAATCGAATGCCTACGTCCGAAGTCTACTATTTTTTCAAAAAGTTCCATGTCGGCATTCGCGCCTGTAGGCATGTTGGGATAATTTACCCACATTAGTTTTACCCCAGATAAATCTTTCTCTTCTAAAGCATCAAAATCGGGATACCAATCAAGTTCTTCACTTAAATCATAAGGTACAATACGAGCTTCCACTAAACTACTAACAGAACTATAGGTAGGATAACCGGGATTGGGCACTAATACACCATCTCCAGGTTTAAGAAAAGCCAGCGAAATATGCAAAATGCCTTCTTTCGAACCAATTAACGGCTGTATTTCTGTAATAGGATTGAGATCTACGTTATACCAGGTCTTATACCAATCGGAAAACGCTTTACGAAGTTCGGGGATTCCAACATAAGGTTGATAACCATGTTCATCTGTATTCAGTGCATGCTCGCGCAAAGCTTGAATGGTTTGTTCGGAGGGAGGAAGGTCTGGACTTCCTATACCTAAATTAATTACATTTTTCCCGGCTGCATTCATTTCAGCCACTTCTTTCAGTTTCCTGGAAAAATAATATTCACTTACACTATTCACGCGTTTTGCCGGTACGGCATTAAACGCTTTGTTTTCCTTCCGCATATTCTCCTAATATTGTAAAGTCTTTTGTTAATGGAATAACTGCGTCTAAAGCCTGTTTATAACGCATATAATCATTGAAAGTAAGATCGATGTAAAACAAGTATTGCCATTCACGGCCAACGATTGGGAGTGATTGTATTTTACTAAGGTTCATATCATAGAAAGAGAGTATGGATAAAACTTGCGATAAACTACCCACGGAATGTGAAAGAGCAAAAACAAGCGAGGCTTTATTTTTTTCCGTTCCTCTCGTAATCTCATCCGCTGTCCACTTATCAGCAATAGCAAGAAAACGGGTGAAATTACGTTTATTGGTTTCAATTCCTTCGGAAAGCGCTTCCAAACCGTAAATTTCAGCAGCTTGCCGACTACAAATGGCCGCATGTCCTTTCAATTGATTTTCGGCAATCCATTGAGCGCTCGCCGCAGTATCATCTTTTTCTACAATCTTTATGTTAGGTAATGTATCCAGAAAATCCATACATTGCATCAAGGCTATCGGATGAGAATCTACTTCTGTTATTTCATGGATAGATGTTCCCGGAAGCGCTACCAACGAATGGGAGATTCGTAGTTTATATTCGCCAATTGTCTGGAAATTGCTCTGACGAATTAATTCGTGATTTTGTAACAGACTGCCGGCTATGGTATTTTCTATTGCCATTAATCCTATCACAGAAGGGTCTTTTTTAATTTCGGCTATGACATCTTTAAACGTCTCACATGCTATAATTTCAATATCTTCACCTTCGTAATACTTATGAGCGGCTATATCGTGATATGAACCCGCTATCCCCTGAATCGCAACTTTCTTTTTCATTGTTCTTTCTTAAAGATTTATACAAACAAAAAAGTCCTACCGTTTTACGGCAGGACTTTTATATTACTTCGTTGATTTTATTTTCTAATTCATCAATCTCATTACATATATTTTCCTGCCTTTACTCTGCTAAAGTAAAAATAAAAGTAGAAATAATATGTAAAACTAAATCGATTCATTGTTCAATCCTATTTCGGGGACAAATGTAATACTTTTATTAAGAATGCAAGCAAAAAGTAAACTATTTTTTATTTTTGATATACTTTTCATACAACCCGCTGATAGGCTTGTAATGTAAGCATTTCTTTCGGCACCGACTCTTTTATACTTTTAACAAGCATTTCAGCAATCGTATAACGAACAAAATCTTTTCTTGTCACCAATACAATCTCGCGTGTAGGTTTCGGTATAGCGAATGGACGTACCAACTCCTTCTGTTCTTTGTTTAATTGATAAACGGCTAATTCCGGAATAAACGTAATCCCATTTCCGCTTTCTACCATCCTCATAAACGTTTCCATACTACCCAATCTGTAAGCTCCCTGGCGAAGTTTTACCTCTTCCATTTGACAAAAACGCATCAACTGATCGCGAAAACAATGTCCTTCATCTAATAGCCAAAGCCTTTCGCCATTCACATCAGCCGAACGAATCAAGTCATTCTTGAATATCGTTTCATTTCGGGAAACATAACCGAAAAACTGTTCGTAATAGAGTATATCACCCTGTAATTCAGTTTCTACTGGTTGAGAAGCAATAATCGCAGCATCTATCTCGCCATTCCTTAAAGCAGCAAGCGTAGGAGTCGTTTTCATTTCCAAGATATGGATATCCAAATCTTTATGTTTCTCTGTTAGTTTAAGAAAAAACCGAGGGACCAAATAAGGAGCAATCGTTGGCAAAATTGCCAATCTGAAAGTACCCTTTATAGATTGTTCTTCCTCATTAATAATATCCTTAATCAGCGAAGCCTGATATAATACTCTGCGTGCCTGTTCGATTACTTTACGCCCTGCGGCAGTGGGCTTGACCGGTTGTACATTCCGATCAAATAATTTAATACCCAGTTCATCCTCCAACTTTTGAATCATCATACTAAGCGTAGGTTGGGTAACGTGACAATGTTCGGCTGCCTTAGCAAAATGGCGATACGTATCAACAGCCAAAACATACTCTAATTGTTGTATAGTCATATATGTATATTATTTTTCCGATTGTAAATAAGCAGATTTTTATCAATGTATCCATGCAAATATATAAAAAAAGCGGGAAAAATTTTGAGATATAAAATAAAACTCTACCTTTGCACCGCAATCAAAAATTGTACGGGGTGTAGCGCAGTCCGGTTAGCGCACCTGCTTTGGGAGCAGGGGGTCCCAGGTTCGAATCCTGGTACCCCGACAAAAAAACTAAAAAGCTGTTTTATCAGCATAGTTAAAAGGTATAGCGAGATGCACAAGTTAGTGTTTCTCGCTTTTTTTCTATCTAAAAAAAATGGTTTAAATATCCGTTGTACCAGTACTACGGATGCGTCCTTTCACGAAAAAAGGCACACCCCTTTTGAAAACAGGATGTGCCCTTTTGCAGATTTTTTTTTACAAAATAAAAAAGCCGGATTGCTCCGGCCTTAATTTCTCACAGTAATATCTTTGTTATTTTTTAATAAAAATATACTCAGTGTTTTCAACACCTATCAATATTAATTTATTACCGTCGACAGTACCTTCTACAGTTTCATTCTGAATTGTAATAAAAATCTTAGGAGGGTTATAAGTGTATGTACCTGTTTCTGTATTATTTTCCTCATATCCTGTTTCTCTAAAGGTGAATTTCACCTTATCTTTCGTAAATTCGAAGGTTTGCTCAACCTGAGATCCTTCATCCATAAACTTGCACTCCCATGTAGTGCCATCAAGTGATGGCGCATCGTCATCGTCATTTGAACATGAGTTGAAAACAAAAGGTAAAATAAGAACCAGTGTAAATAAAATCCTTTTCATAACAATAAATTTATAATTTTCCGCAAAGATATAAAACTTTTGTAATAAAAAACCAAATTGCTCCGATTTTTTTATTATTTATAGTCTTGAGTGAATCATCATTCATTTTATAGTAACTTTTAAAGGCTCTGTCTTCATGCTGCTGAAGCGTTCAACAGCTTTGAACCAATCATCATCCGTAAGGAATTTCCATTCACTCCAACCTCCTCCGAAATAATAAGTAAATGTTTCACCCGGTTTATAATTAGCAGTTAATATCAGGTGCTTATCTGTCTTCGCCACATCTTTTCCGTCCGGCATATAAACGGCTACGTAATTCCGCCCTGAAGGCAGCCCTGCATCCGAAACAGCCTCTTCCGCATAAGCAATCGTGTGGTATTCTTTGCCAATAAACTCTTTACCTTCTTCATTATGCAGGAATATTCCACCCGCAAGTTTAAAAGGAGTATCCTCTCCTTCATACCTTACAACAGCTTTGTTTAGTAAACTCCCGGCATCAACGGTAATGGTTACAGATTGATTATAAACCCTGCCTTCCACCGTCACAGAATCATACATTAATATAAATACAGAACGAAGGGGACCAACAAACACAACCTTTTGTGTAGTATAATGATTGCCTACCCAGAGCTGAGATGTATAAGGAGCTATACCACCCGCGCCTAACGTATGTCCTACATTGTAACAATCCAACCCTTGTCCATGGTCAACGTGATAAGACAAACCATCTTGCAACTCATCGTGATAGAATTTATCAACAATCAGTTCATCAGTCCGTTTCAACCACAAGTCTACTCCATTACCGGGATTTTCATCAGCAAGTGCAGGGCCATACATACGATAAGCTGCCAAATCATTCTCCCATGCGAAATCATCTTTCCGTTCAGGGATATACCGAGCGTACGTCTTAGGCTTTACTTCAGCAGGAACGCCTTTCTCCAAATGATAAGCAGACATCGCCCCTGCTTGAATATCAACCGGAAAGATAAGCGTACCGGCAACGCCGTTTTCATACAATAACTGGTACGGAACTTCATTACCCTTTTTATCTTTCAGTGTATAAAGCGTCGTATAGAAGTCTACACCCAGATCAGAAACAGTAATCTCTACAATTTCTCCTTTCCTGTCGAAATCCGACGGATTTTCTACAACAATCATTGGCTGATTGGAGCTACAAGCAGTCAAAAGTATTGTACCTAATGAATAAAACAACATCCTTTTCATTTCAGCATAGATTTTAAGTTACATACAAATCAATAATATATTATCTCAACTCCGTTTCTTTATAAAAATCCTGGTCTCCATAGTCTAAATTCTCTCCGGCCATTCCCCAGATAAACGTATAATTACTTGTAGCGGCAGCCGAATGAATAGACCATTCCGGAGAAATAACAGCTTGGTCGCCTTTCATCCATATATGGCGGGTTTCCGTTGGTTCACCCATAAAATGGCACACGGCCTGTCCTTCAGGAACCTCAAAATAGAAATAAGCCTCCATGCGGCGACTGTGGGTATGAGCAGGCATTGTATTCCAGATACTTCCGGGTTTCAACTCCGTCATTCCCATTTGCAATTGACAAGTTGGCAATACTTGCGACACCAGCATTTTATTAATATCACGATGATTAGCTCTCTCCATCGACCCCATTTCGGCAACAACAGCATCAGCCTTTGTTATTTTCTTATCAGGGTAATTACGATGAGCCGTAGCCGAATTAAAATAAAACTTAGCTGGTTCCTTCGGATCATTACTCTCAAAAACGACCTTCCTTTCCCCCGAACCTATATAAAGAGCTTCTTTATAATTCAATTCATATACTTTCCCTTCCACAATTACTTTACCGGACGCTCCGACGTTAAAAATACCCAATTCTCTGCGGGTAAGGAAATAGTCGGCCTTCAAAGGGTCGATTGTTTCAAGAACCAGCTGCTCCTTCACCGGCATGATCCCTCCAACAATCAAGCGATCGTACAACGAATAAACCATATTCACCTCATCGGCAACAAACAATCCTTCAACCAGAAACTCATGCCTTAAACGCTCCGTATCATACCCCTTAGCATCTCTCGGATGAGAAGAATAGCGAATCTCATAATTTGTTTTCATATCATTCTATTTTTAGTAATATTAACTCATTAAAAAAACATCCCGCACAATCCGAAAACAAATTTCGATAAAATGTTAGATATTTACAAGTAAAAAAGGAATCAAAGGAATTAAGAAGTTAAGAAAGAACCTGTATAATCATTTTTCTTTCTCCCTCTTTGTCCCTTTCACCTCAGAGTATTTTTTTTATCATTGTATAAAATATTTTTCATTCTCAGTTGTCAGCATAAATAGAGAGCCTCTTGAAAATTTAAAAAGAACAAAACAAATGAGAAGAAAAAACGAAATATTGAATAAGATCAGTACCCCTTATGTATGGGTAAACCCTCGAAGGTGTAGAGCCTGTTGGATATGTATGGATACTTGCCCCAAACAAGTAATTGGCAAAGTAGGATTCTTATGGCATAAACATATCATTATCAAAAATAGCACAGACTGTATCGGATGTAAAAAATGTATTAAAGTTTGTCCTTATGGTGTATTTAAAGAAGTATAAATAGTTAAAGAAAAAAAGACATGAAGAAATTAAGATTTTTAATGCCCATTGGGTTTTTATTCGTTATAGCAGGATTTGGCGCAATCGTTATGTTATTATGGAATTGGCTGATGCCTACCCTGTTTGGTTTGATTGCGATTAATTTCTGGCAGGCTACAGGCTTGTTTGTTCTCGCCCGTATCTTGATTGGCAATATTGGGCCAGGCCATAGAAAAATGATGAAGATGGATCCTATTCGCGAGAAGTGGATGAAGATGACCCCAGAACAGCGTGAAGAGTTCATTAACAAAAGACACCGGTTTGGTTTTGGAGGCCCCTTTGGCAGAGACTCTTTTGACAGGACAGAACATGAAGAACAAGCAAGAGAAAGTGAATAAACAGGCAGACAAGGCAAATGTAGAAGAACTTGTAAAAGAATATCAGCCTCAATTAAAATCATTCATCCGAAAAAGAGTTTCCAACAGAGAGGATGCTGAAGATATCCTACAGGATGTGTTTTATCAGTTGATTAAAGCTGTTGAAAATACGGTTGACCCAATTGAACAAGTTACAGCATGGCTGTATCGTGTAACGCGGAATATGATTATCAACAAAAGCCAGAAAAAGAAAGAGGAAGAACTACCTGCTCATCCATACGATGAAGAGGTGGATATAGTAAGCGGGTTCTCTGAAATTCTGTTCAATGATGATTCTCAGACACCTGAAACGGAATATTTGCGTTCACTTGTTTGGAAGGAGCTGGAAGCGGCCTTGTCTGAATTGCCTCCCGAACAAAGAGAAGCGTTTGAATTAACCGAGATAGAAGGATTACCGGTAAAAGAAGTGGCTAAAGTCACAGATGTCTCCGTCAACACATTACTTTCCCGTAAACATTATGCTGTCAAGTATCTTCGTAAACGGTTAGCCGGATTATATAAGGATCTTCTTTATTATTAATTATTTTTTACCCTATACATACCGAACGATTCGCGTTTATTCCCGTTTTTTTCCTTTTAGCGAAAAGGAGCATTGAATTAAAAAAAATCTCACATCTTTGCAGAATGGTAAGCGATGACATAAATGAAACAACTATTTTTTACTCTCCTGGCTTGTTTATCAGTAGCCTGCACCGGCGATTCCGATTCTTCGGATTCCGGTAATATGGACTGGAAACTGTTCCGTGGAGATGCTTCCCTGAGTGGATATACGGATATTCCTTTACCCAAATGCCCGGCATTGAAATGGACTTTCAAAGGAGAATCTCATACGGTATCTTCTCCTATTATAGATAATGGGACCACTTTCTGGTGTGATAAACAAGGCCGTATCCGTGGAGTAAATATAAATGGTAAATTAGGTTTCGAATATGATCTTAAAGCGGCAATGGAGGCAACTCCGATGATTTATGATTCTACACTTTATATCGGACGCATGGATGGTATGATGACGGCTATTTCTCTTTCACAGAAAGACACAATCTGGAATTACAAAACATCCGGGCAGATATCCGCCTCTCCCAATCTTGTAAAATTCGCAGATCATAAGTCAATCGTATTTGGTAGCTGTGATAAATATCTTTATTGTGTAGACGCTAAAAACGGTGAAGAACTGAATCGGTTTGAATCGAAAGCTTGCTTAAGAGGCGCCGCCGCTCTCTGGAAGGAACATATTGTATTCGGCGGATATGACGCCTGGGTTCGTATCATTGATTGTAAAACAGGTATTCAAACGGATTCATTGTTACTTGACGCCATGATACCTGCCTCGCCGGCTATTATGGGCGACTATTGTTATGTAGGTGACCAGTTAGGAAATATCTATAAACTTATGCTGGAAAACGGTAAAATTATCCGCCATAAAAAAATAGTTTCCGAAGATAGCGGAAGCAGTTCATTTGTATCCGTTCCGGCTATTTCCGGCGATGCATTTTATTTCTTTTCAGGAAACAGGTATCTTCATGCCGTCAGCCGTATCAATGGGAAACTGAATTGGAAGTACGCGCTAAAAGGAGAGGCCGACGAAAGTTCTCCGATCGTATGCAATGATAAAATTATCGTATGTACCAAAACGGGCATTGTTTCTATAGTAGATACAGATAACGGTAAATCGCTCTGGGAATATGATACAGGTGAACAGATTATCGCTTCTCCAGCCATAATAAAAGACCATTTTATGGTTCTGACAGTTAAAGGAACACTGTTTTGTTTTGGAAAAAACTAATCTATATTTTGTAAGCATGAAACTATTGGATAATCATAATTCTCTTAAACTTTCGGCGATTAGTCTGGTAAGTGCTATATTTATCATATATCCCGATATTGTATGCCTTCCATGGGAACTTAGTTTTCTGGACAAATCAAAATATGCGCCTCACCTGACTTTTTTCTTTATCAGATATGCTTGTTTTTTCCTGCTGATTTGGGGATTACTCATCTATAATCTGAAAAAGATTAAAGATCTTAGTTTTAAAGACCGTGCCATACGAACTTTTTTGATTACAAGTGTTACTTATGGAATATTTGTTTTTATAATGTATCTTTGGAATGGTAAGATTCATGGTTTTGGCAGTTTATTATTATTTCAGTTCTTTGTTGTTTTTATACTCTCTACAGTTGTAGGGCATGTATTTATGATGTACAATGTACAACGAAAAAAAGAACAGGAAATAGAACAATTAAGAATTGAAAATCTGCAAAGCCGCTGTGATGCACTTGCCAACCAAATAAATCCTCATTTCTTTTTTAATTCACTGAATAGTCTTACAGCATTAATCCGGAAGAAAGAAGATGAAAATACGCTAGAGTTTGTAAATAAGTTGTCGGATGTGTTCCGTTATATTCTACAGAGCGATAAAAAAGGATTGGTAACGCTTGGTGAAGAGCTTGAATTTGTAGAAGCTTTCCGGTACATGATGGAAGTTCGTTTTGCCAACAAGCTTGAATTTACGATTCAGGTTGACAAAAACAGATTAAATCTCAAGATACCGGCGCTCTCCCTGCTTCCATTGATCGACAATATTGTAATACATAATACAATAGACAGCCTTCACAAAATGGAAGTCATGATTCTGTTAAATAAACAATCCGAATTGGTTGTCTCCAATCCTGTCTTCCCGAAACTTACACCTGCGTTAACTAACGGAACAGGAATCCGGAATTTAGAAAATCGTTTCTCACTTTTAATGAATAAACAAATCCGTGTAGAAAACGACGGAAAAACATTTACTGTCTATTTACCCTTAAAATAAAGTAGGATGAAAATACTGATAGTTGAAGACGAAACAGTTGCTTACGAAAATCTAACCTCTATTTTATCTGAGATTGATCTCTCTATTGAAGTGATTGGTAATACGGAAAGCATTAATCAAACCATACATTGGTTACAAATTCACCCTGCTCCCGATCTAATACTGATGGATATTCACTTGTCGGATGGTTCTGCATTCTCAATATTCAACAGTATACAAATTGATATTCCGATTATTTTCACAACAGCATACGACGAATATGCGATAGAAGCCTTTAAAGTAAATAGTATCGATTATTTGCTTAAACCAATAAAAGCAGATGAACTGAGTCGTGCCTTACATAAATTTCTCAACCGGACAACACAACTCTCCTTCCCTACTCCACGATTCAAAGATCGGCTACTAATACCTCAGAAAGACAAATTGATTCCAATTGATTTACAGGAAATATCCTGTTTTTACACAACCGATAAGACCACCCGCATTTACATGAAAAACGGCAATTCTTATCCTTATACAAAGACATTGGAACAAATATCGGCATCTCTGAATCCCAGTAATTTTTTCCGTGCCAACAAACAATTTATCATAGCCCGCAGCAGTGTGAAGAATATTACCATCTGGTTTGACAACCGTCTCCTTATAACGCTTGATGCAGATACACCCGAACGTATTTATATCAGTAAAAACAAAGCATCCGAATTTAAAGCATGGGTCGTGAATGGGTAGTCATAACCGCCATTCGCGCCGGAGGTGCAAATCATGATAATTTGTGCTTCCGGCGCGATGGGGTATCTATTTTATGCTGTTAATAATAGCCTTCGTTTTGTTCTTCGCTTAGTTCGCCGGCAGGATTCAGTCGGTCAATGTGCTTTTGAGGGATGGGGCGAAGTTTGTGATGAGACTTTATGTAGATTGCGTCGGGGTTGTATTTCTTTACCCAGTCTACTAATAGTTCACAACGAACAAGATCTTCCCAACGGTTGATTTCACCTAGTAGTTCGCGGCCGCGTTCGTCTAATATGAAGGTTATGAAGTCGCCACTTAAATCGGCTATTGTTACTTTCAGGTCTTCATAAGTGTTGTTGGTGTCGCTGGTTCCTCCTTCGAACATCCGGATTTGTTGATCCTTTGTTTCGCCTTCGGCCCATGCGGCGCGTTTGCGGATTATGTTGATGTATTCGGCGGCTTTGTCTAAGTTACCTTTACGTCCGGCAGCTTCAGCTGCGAGGAGGTATGTCTCACCCAGACGCATGCGTACCCATTCGCGGGTTCCTCCTTCCTGCGCGATGGTTGAACGATTAGGGTCGAGGAATTTCACTAATGCAGGGAAATAACGAATGGAGTGCATTTCGCGAGGGAAATAAGAATAAGAATGGTTGGCACGGAAACGACGCATTTCGTTGCTGTTTGGATCGAGGCCGGTCTTCTCCATTGTATAGTAAATAGCTGTGTCTCCCAATTGGAATCTTAATTCGCCGTCTACCTGTCCTTTGGATGGATCGGGAGTGAAATATACGGTTCCGTCGAAGGATAGTTCGGTCCATCTGGGTAATGTGTTTGCATTATTTGCATAGTACACCCACTTGAAGCTTTTGTAGAAACGGGAATCGTGAAGGCGGTCGAAGAGGTCGTCCATTGTCTTTTTGGTAGCAACGTGGCGGCGGTAAGGACGGCCGTTTGCGATATCGCGCGACATACCAGGCTGGTCTTCATACCAGGATAGCCAAAAAAGGTGTTCTGTGTTTCCACTGTCGTTGAACAAGGGGTTCTTGGTGAACTGGACGGCAAAGATGACTTCGGAGTTGCCCTGGTTGTTGATGTCCCACAGGTCTGAGAAATTACTTTGTAATTGGTAGACATCGCTCTTGATTACCTTTTCGGCATAAAAGAGTGCGCTGTCAAGATCGGTGGATTGTTGCCCGCGGGCTTCACTTATGGCACTGCCACGTGTGAGGTAGACTTTAGCCAGAAGATGGGCAGCGGCATAGCTGGTTGCTCGTCCTTTATTGGATGGTTTCTCCGGCAGGTATTCAACAGCATTACGCAGGTCGCTGATAACCTGGGTGTAGATCTCCGCCACGGGAGCACGTTTGAAGCTTGTTCGGATTTCGAAGCTACCTTCGATTACTAACGGAATACGTCCGAATTGCTGAACCAAATCGAAATAAAGGTAAGCACGGATGAATTGCATCTCTGCATAGCTTTTGTTCTTTATGGCTTCATTCAAATCGGAGTCTATGATTTTCTGCATGGCAATGTTGGCGTCGCTGATGCCTTTATAGTGGTTTTCCCACATTTCATACAGTATGCCAACATCGGGGTTCAACTGGGTGGCGTATTTATTGAATGATTCACGGAATGTGCCGTCTTCCCCTTCGGTAAACAAATCGGTTCCATGTTCGGTTAATACATCGAAACGTTCGCCTCCCACTCCCCAGCGTAAGAAGCCATAGGCAGCTGTGATAGAGGCTTCTACTCCTTTTTCCGTTTCATAATAATCGTAAGACATTACCGGAGCATCGTCTTCACTAAGCCAGTTTTCGCATCCTGAAGTTACAAACATCAGGGTGGCCAGCAAGTAATAATATATAGATTTCATTTTCATACTTTTTATCAGTTATTAAAATGTTAGATTAATGCCAACTATCCAAGAACTCACACTAGGTGTTCCGTAACCGCTACCGTCTGTCTGCGGGTTTCCGTCTGCATTTACTTTGGAGGCTTCGGGGTCGATACCTGAATAATTTGTGAAGATAAACGGATTCTGTGCTGTAAGGTATAAGCGAAGTCTCTCCGTCATGAGCTTTTTAGAGACATTCTTTGGCAGGGTGTATCCCAACGTCATTGTCCGTATGCGTAAGTAACTAGCGTTTTCGTAATAGGTAGACGTGATATACACCGGGCGTTCTTCGTCGATACTGGGACGGGGATATGCATTTGTCGGATTGGTAGGCGTCCAATAATCTACTTTTACGCCTCCGTTACGGGCACAGTGTTCCATGGCATAGATATCGTTGTAAAGCATGGCGCCAAAGCTGGCGTAGAGAAATACAGACAGGTCGAAGCCTTTGTAATGGAAGGTGTTTACCATACTGGCAATTAGTTTAGGACGGGGATTACCCAAGATTTGTTTATCTTCATCGGTAATCTTATAATCTCCGTTTACGTCTTGCAGTTTGATATCACCAGGAGAAAATTCAGTTCCGTTGGCTGCGAACTTGGCTATTTCGGCAAGGTCTTCGGACGTATTCTGCCAAATACCTGTTTTTTTGTAATCGTAATGTACGTTGACGGGCTCGCCGATAAACCATTTACTTCCTATATCGTCTATCTTTCCATTGTAGAGTTCCACGATTTCTTCTTTGTTGGCCGAGAACATAAGGTCGGTATTCCATTGGAAGTTTTTTGTACTGATATTAAGCGTGTTCAGAGCGACTTCAATCCCTTTGTTGCTGGTTTTTCCCACATTCGACAATACCTCGGAGAAACCAGAAACGACGGGTAACTGGCGTTTCAGCAACAGATCGTGGGTGTTTTGCAGATACAAATCAACCGTACCGTTGATGCGTCCCTTGAAGATACCAAAGTCGAGGCCGAGGTTCCACTGGTCGGTCGTTTCCCAGGTCAACAGGCTGTTTGCCATTACATCGGGGGCATATCCGATTGTTTCGGTAGCGCCATTATCGAAAGGATATTTGATAAGTCTCAGTTTACCTTTTGTTTGATAGGGATCGACGGCAGAGTTGCCTGTTTTACCGAAACCAACTCTTAGTTTCAGGTTGTCCAGCCAAGTGGCATCCTGCATAAATTCTTCTTCATTGATACGCCAGGCTAATGCGGCAGAAGGGAAGAGTACCCATTTATGACCGTCCGCCAAGCGGGAAGAGCCGTCGTAACGGGCGGAGAGAGTCAGTAAATAGCGGCCTAAATAATTGTAGTTGACACGCCCCATAAAGGAAGCCATATTCCACTTCACCATCCCGCTGCTCAAACTGTTAGTTATTAACGCTGAAGATATATCGTAGTATTTCAATATATCGGCGGGTAAATCATTTACCCCTATTCGATTGGTTTCTTTTTGATCTTCCTGAATGGATTGCAGCAAGGTTACACCTAATGTATGCTTGTTGTTGAATGTTTTATCATAGAAAAGCATATTTTCCAAGGTAAACATGGTGTATTTCTCTGTTGCATTCGTGGCGGAAGACGAACTTAATCCCCTACCGCTGGAGCGAGCCGACCAAAATTCGTAATCCTGTACGGTACGGGAGTCTATCCCTAAATTGGAACGGAATTTCAAACCATCTACCGGTAGCTTCACATCTACAAAATAACTACCCAGATAACGTGTGGTCTTCAATGGACGGTCTACGGCTCCCGGTTCGAGGTTCATCAATGGGTTGTATATATTGTAGGTACCAGGCATCGGAATAATTTCACCCTCGTCGTCACGTAAGGGGGCCAATGGGCTTAAACGCCAACTGGAAGCTAAGTTACTGCCACGGTTCCGGACAGAACGCGAGTATTGTGTCTGTGCACCGATTTTCACGAAGTTATTTATTTCGTGGTTCAGGTTCAAGCGGATGGAATAGCGTTCGTAATCCTGGTCTTTGAAAAGGCCATTATTTTTATTGTAGGTACCCGATGCTAAGAAATTCGTACGCTCTCCGCCTCCACGGATACTCAACTGATGGTCTGTAACCATACCGGTGCGCGTTACCTGATCCATGTAATTACTGGAACGTACGCGGGAAGGATCGTACACACCGTTATCGCCCCACCCCATCATGACTGATTCCATAATGGTTGCATCTCTGGTGAATCCCGGCATAATCAAATCGAGTTCGCGGGAAGGAACATCTGAGTTGTAACGGATAGAAGAGTTGGCTGTGTTACGATACGATTCACGTGAGTATTCGGCGTATTCGGGGCCTTCCCATAGTTCGAGTTGATTGAGGATTGTTTGTGCGCCGGCATAACCGTTATAGTCAATTTGGGTTTTTCCGGATTTACCTTGTTTAGTAGTAATCAAGATCACACCGTTTGCTCCACGGGCTCCATAGATAGCTGTGGCGGAAGCATCTTTCAATATTTCCATAGACTCGATGTCTGCGGGACTGATTTCGTTGATACCACCAGTAACGGGCACACCGTCTACTACATACAGCGGATCGTTGCTAGCTGTGATAGAACGTTTACCACGAATCATTACGCTTGGCGTTGTCCCGGGAGACCAATCGGAGTTGGATACTACAATACCGGGGATACGGCCTTGCAGCGCTTCCGATGCGGTAGTAGAAGGTATAGATGCTATTTTTAATGCATCAACGGATGCTACGGAACCTGTCAAATCGCGTTTCTTCACGGTTCCATATCCAACTACAATTACCTCGTCCAGATTGAGTAAATCTTCCTTTAGCACAATGTTAAAAGAAGATTGATTGCCTAAGCGGAATTCCTGCGTAATATAGCCAATGTATGATACATGCAATATGGCGTCATCGGGGAGTGAAATAATGAATTGGCCATCAACATCTGTAATTACGCCATTGGAAGTTCCTTTTTCCATAATATTGGCTCCGATAATTGGTTCGCCCCTTTCATCTGTAACCATACCAGTTATACGCCGTTTGGCTTGGTGGGCAATGAGATTAGCAGGATCTGTGCTGTTAGGAATCAATAGAATGTTCTTGTTTTCAATTTTGAAGGTACAACTTGTCAGCACTTTGTTTAAAATGCTTTCTATCGTTTCCTTATTAGCCTGTACATTTACAATACGGTCAAGATCAATCACTTCGTCATTATAAAAAAAGGTATATTCGGTTTTCGATTCAATTTCCTTAAATACCTGTTTTAGTGTGGATTGTCTGACATTCAAATCTATTCGTGTGCTTTGGGCATAGGAAGATGCCACACTTTGAAACACGAATAAGAGTAACATAAAACACGAAAGTTTCATAATACGAATGTTTTTTTCTGTTAAGAAAAGACACAAAATAGCTTTCCCAAATGATTTATTCATAATTTTACATGGGTTTTTTAATTAATAATAAGCATTACTCCGGGGGGGAGAAATGTTTGTTTAATTTGAAATCTGTTTCAGACAGGCGGATGTTCGTGCATTCGTCTGTCTTGTTTTTCCGGTTGTTTCTTCTACATAAGCATATCTTTTTAATAAGGTTAGTATTCTGTTCGCTATTCTCGTTTTATTTTTTTTGAAATAAATATAAAATATCATTCTCCCATTTGTAGTCTACCGGCGCTGTTAAAGACATGTAGGTGAGTACTTCTTCCAATGATTCACGACGGACGGTAAACGACATGTAGGTATTACGGACTAACTCCGGCATGGCAACAATTTCGACGTCGAACCATTTTTGCAAATTAATAATTACCTGGGCGAGGTTGGTTTTATCAAACACTAATTTGGGATGAATCCAGTTGGTATAGTCATCTGTGTCAACTTTATACAGGCCGGCCTGTTTTGTTTGTTTATTATAGGTAAAGAGTTCTCCGGGGCGTAATATGCGAGCCTTCGTTCCGGTAAAGTAATCGCCGCTGACCTTTACACTACCGTTGACTAATACAGCTTCTATCCTGCTTTTCTGTGGATAGTTATTGACTAAAAAACGGGTTCCTACTACTTCGATATCCAAACCACCGGCTTCTACAAAGAAAGGGTGTTTCTTGTCTTTCTTTATTTCAAACAGGGCTTCACCTTCCAGATATACTTTTCGTTTTCCTCCGGTAAAAGTCTCCGGATATTTCAATACACTGCTTGCATTTAGCCATACGATTGAACCGTCGGGTAAGAGGTATTTTCCTTTTCCATCTGTTCCCGTTAGTAAATGATTCATGGTAATAGCCGACGGTTCCCGATGATTTCCCAGTTGATAGCCTACATAGCCTGTGGCAAATAAAAGAAGTATGGAGGCAGCGATTCGTATAAAATAAAAACGGGGCATGGAGAAGTATCTTCTTTCCTTTTGAGTAGGAGAAGTGCGTTCTTTCAAGCGGGCTAATGCCGTTTCCATCTCCGTATCGTCTGTTAGCAGAGCGTTTGTATACAGCCAGAGGTCGTATGCTTTTTTGAATTGTTTTCTGTTTTCTTCCTTTTTTCCCAACCATTGTAAAAGGAATTCCTTCTCTTCCTCTGTAGCCGATTTACTCAGGTATTTACTTATGATATCCTCGCTATTCATCCTTTTTCCCCTCTTTTAAAGTAAAACAAATGAAATTGAAAATACCCTACCCTGTGTTTATGGAATTTTATAGAAAAAGCGGCAGTAATAAGAGTAGTCCTATATCTTTCAGCGATATACGTAGTATGGATAATGCTTTGGATATGTGTTTTTCAACAGTCTTTACAGATATATCTAATTGTTCGGCAATCTCCTTGTTTTTTAATTCATATTTCCGGCTGAGAATAAAGACTTTTTTACATTGCTCCGGTAAAGAATTAATGACACTATTGACTTTCTCGCGAAGTTCTTTATATATCAATTCACTTTCCTGGTCGGACAGATGTGATTGCAAATAGATTTGTTGGATACGTCCTTCCGTAGATTGTTCAAAAGCTTCCAAATCAGTATAGGTTTTACTATTCAGATAATTCAATGTCTTCGTATAAATAGAGCGGAAGAGATAAAATTTGATAGCACCTTCCATTACCAATCCATCCCTTTTCTTCCATAATTCATAATAGACATCTTGCACAATATCCTCTGCCATATGTTTATCACCCGACAAGTGATAAGCATATGCACGAAGAATTTTATAATATTTCCTAAATAGATTTTCTACAATAGTATCAGTAGAATATACTTCTTTATCAATCATTGGCACATATCTCTATTCAGACAAATATAACAAAATAATTCTGAAGATTTATTCTTCGGCATACTTTAAAGAAATATAACATCTTATTCACTATTTTTGGAGCTTTAATTTAAATAAGACGATTATATGAAAGTATTACTTGTTAACGGAAGCCCACATGCCAAAGGATGTACCTTCACTGCCCTAAGCGAAATAGCCTCAACATTAGAGAAACAAGATATCGAAACCGAGATTTTTCAACTTGGAGTAAAATCCATATCCGGTTGCAGAGGATGTAATAAATGTAATGAGACAAATAAATGTATTATAGACGATATAGTAAATGAGTTTGTGCTCAAAGCCGCCGGCGCAGACGGATTTATCTTTGGTTCCCCCGTACATTATGCAAGCTCTTCAGGAGCTATTACTTCTTTTATGGACAGGGTATTTTATTCGGGTGGCGATAAACTTGCCTTCAAACCAGGCTCAGTGGTCGTTAGCTGCCGGCGTGCAGGTTCTACGGCAGCTTTAGACCAATTATTAAAATATCTGACAATCAATAATATGCCGGTAATATCTTCAGATTATTGGAACATGGTGCATGGCTTTACTCCCGATGATGTTCGTAAAGATATAGAAGGATTGCATACCATGCGTACATTAGGATACAACATGGCCTGGCTGTTACGCTGCATAGAAGCCGGAAAGAAAGCAGGTTTCGCTCTTCCCGAAAAAGAAGAAAAGCAATGGACAAACTTCATCAGATAAATTATTATATAGTCTTTAGGAAACCATTATGATGCTTTTAAAAAATCATCATAATGCCTTTAGCAAAGTATCATAATGGTTTCCTAAAGACATCACAATGGTTTTTTTAACAGAAATTAGTAAAGCTGGAATGCAACTTACATAGATATATCAGGCCGATTTAACAGCTATAAAATTTATGTATTCAAAAAAAGCAGGGCCTTTGCCGTACCTGAAAACAGGATGAACAAAAGCCTTGCGCATATAAAAATAAAAACAGTGAAGTTTACGATTTGCTTTCAGCGTCAACATACAACTTAACCCAATACTTACCTGATAATTCTATGGTTTTACCATTTTGAGTATGATTGAAGGAACAGGAAAGAGTGCCTTCTAGCAGATAAGTTAATATACCGCTGTTTTTGTCCGTATTCAACAATTTTATATTAGTTACTCTGTGTTTGCCTCCCGAATTATACCGGTAATATCCATTACCGCCCGAAGTAGTTAAGTCAACAATCAAATCAAAGTTTTTGTCGTATTCATTGATTCTGTATTCCCCTGTTGTTGCTGTTTTAAAATCTTTTTCATTTTTATAAAACCACAAATCAACACTAATATCGGCATCAGATGTTTCAATTTGCCCTATGGTTTGAATATAAAGGCTTGTTATTCCTCCTGCTTGCATTGAAATAATGCTCGTTTCTTTATAGGTTTTACCATTTACTGCAATCTCAAGATAGCTTTCACCCTTAAAGTCGTCGTCATCGTCTTTTGAACACGATGAGAAACCTGCCAGCATAACCAACACAACGACCCACAAGGCGTGAAACGTTACGTTAAATCTCAAATACTTCTTCATAACGTTTTAAATTTATACCCGAACGAAATGGAAAAATTGGTGTTTTTCATTGTAGGGTTCATATCCATTTCAAGCTCTTCATCATAACCTCCATCTTCACCGGAGTTTCTGCTTGCATCAATAAAGCCCCAGTCATAACCTATGGACAGGGTATATTTCTTTTTTATCTCCAGTCCAACCTTGATTCCAAGCCCAAGATCAAAACGTTTTAATCCACCTTCTTCAGCACTGCCAAACGTATTATATTTTTCCTTGTCAACACCTGCTTTACCAAATAATCCGAAAGCAAGATAAGGGCCTGCTTCGCCATAAAGAAAGAAATCATCATTTAGAGCCGTTTTATAACCTATATGTACGGGAATTTCCAAATAGTAAGCATCAACTTTGTAAGTAATGTCATAAATCTTAACAGAAGCACCCTTCGAAGAAAGTAACGCTCCAGCATTTGCGTAAACGCCATTGGATACCGAAGGCAATGCTATGTCAGTCTTTACACCCAGATGGAATCCTATCTTTGAGCCAATATCCCCCATATTGGAAGAGTTTAAACCCACTACACCTTCTAATGGAAGTGCTTGTGCCTGTGCATTAGCAGATATAGCTGCAATCACCATCAAACAAAAAAACAAACTTTTTTTTAACATAATCGATAAAGTTTTTAAATTAATAATATGTTTAACAAAAGAATCATTCAGTTCAAATTAAGACAAAAAAATAGCGTGGAAACAACCTGTCTGACTATCAGGTTTCCACGCCTATCGAATCCAACAAGCTGTTCCACGCCGTATGCACGGCGTTTCACTAACTTACTCTTGATTCGATAAACCCTACAAATAGGGTCAATTGTGGAAATTGATAGTCAAGAATAGCAGCAAATCGCTATTTTTATATATGTTTCATAATGCGCTGTTTAGCGCGTTTTCTTTTATATCATAAGCAAAAAATTAAGTAATAATTGGTTACAAAGATAAACGTTTTTTTAATAATTCAAATTGCAAACTCTTTTTTAATGCGTTGCACGGTGGAAACACATACATTTGACAGTTTAGCAGTGTTGCGGAAGATGGCTTAAAACGTTTTGATCTTGGGCTTGGAGTCAAGGTTGGACTGGAGATAAAAAAGAAATATAATAGAAATCTCTAAACTCACAACCCAACTCAAACAGATGGAGGCAAATTGGGCAATAGAAACCCATCAGAAAAAGAAAGATATTTTGTGGGAGCAGATAAAAAAATCAAAGCGATTGATAAGGAACTTTCAAATACGGAAAATTCCATATTGAACCTCTTGCAATCAATCAGTTTTTCTTTGTAAATTCTGAATTGTCAATGGATTATGAGCATAAAAAAAGAGGACTTTCTCTCGGAAATATGAGAAAGTCCTCTTGCGTACTCGGAGCGGGAGTACTAATATGCAATTTAATGAAAACTACTGCAATTGACCTTCGTTCGTAAATCATTAATTATAACCTATTTATAAGAAAACAAGTCTGTTTATAATTTCACGAAATTACAGTAAATTAAAAATAAGTGGGGATTTAGTGGGGATTTTTAGGGGATTGTTGAATCATTGCCGTATCTTTGGAGAAAATTAAAAACACTATTATTATGGCAACAATTTATCTATCGCTATCCGGTAAGTCTGATAGCAACTCCCAAAAGGAAATAAGAATTAGGTTTAAACACGGAAAAATTGACCAACAAGTTAAATCAAACATTTTTATTCCCGCTGAACATTGGGACCATGAAACACAACAGATTATTATTCCTAACTATCGTTTAATGAATTATGAGAAAAAAGAACTCAAACAATACCTTTCCAACCAAAGGGAAAAATTAAATACACTATTAAGTGTAATTAATACATCTTTTAATGAGATGGATAAATCAAACGTTGGTACTGATTGGTTAAAGGATTGTATTGATAAATATTATATTCGTGGAAAATATGCTCCGGTAGAAGAAGAACAAAAGCAATCATTCTTTGATACCTTTGATGACTTTTTGAAGAAACGCAAATTATCAGAAGTCCGTGAAAAAAATTTTATGGTCTTAAAAAGAGCTTTACAACGATATGAGATGTTTATTTCTATATCCGAAAAAAGAGCGTACAAATTAGAGTTGGATAGTATTACGACTGAAACAATAGAAGGCTTTGAAGACTTTTTGTGTAACGAATACACTCTATACGATGAGTATAAAGAAATTTACAATAAATTCCCTGCAATAGTAAATACCCAAAGAAAAACACCAAAACCCCAACAAAGGGGGATAAACACTATAAACGCCCTCTTTAATAAATTACGTGCTTTTTTCAATTGGTGTTTGGATAATGAAAAAACAACAAACCGCCCTTTTAAAAATTATGAGAGTAAACCTGATTTATATGGCACACCTATATACATTACGATTGAAGAACGGAATAAAATATACAGCACGGATTTTTCTAAACGACCTAATTTGGCTGTCCAACGGGATATATTCATATTTCAATGCTTAATTGGTTGCCGTATATCCGACCTATACCAGTTCACAAAAAAAAGTATTATAAACGGTGCAATAGAATATATACCACGAAAAACCAAAGATGGACATCCTATAACCGTTCGCGTACCTCTTAATTCCATAGCTAAGGAAATTATCAAAAAATATTCAGACTATGAAGGCGAAACGTTACTACCTTACATTTCCGAACAAAATTACAACGATGCAATAAAAGACATATTCAAACTGTCAGAGGTTACACGTATTGTTACAGTTCTTAATTCCACTACGAGGAAAGAAGAAAAAAAACCTATTAATGAAATAGCCTCTTCACACCTTGCCCGTCGATGCTTTGTAGGTAATCTGTATAAGCAAGTGAAAGACCCTAATTTAGTAGGAGCTCTTTCAGGACATAAAGAGGTAAGCAAAGCTTTTGCCCGTTACCGGGAGATTGATGAAGAAATAAAAACGGAACTTGTAAAAATGTTGGAATAATATTTATAAGTAATTACCAGGCGCATAATATTAAAATCATATTATAATATCATTCATTAAATATGTGGGTGATATTATTTTTTTATATTTGAGCTAATATAACGCAATATAACGGACGATCGTTTATGAAATGATAAGAAGCACCACACGGATAAAAACCTCGCTTAAATTGCAAATTACGGCTTTGTATTTTTGGAGAAAGTTTTAACTTTCAAATAAAGAATTATCTACGAAACTTTCGTAGTTATAAATTCCGTTTCGAGGTAGAATAAGAAATAAGTGTATTTTTACAATTATAAAAACTTCTGTGCGTGTCAAAATTAGAGGGTGGGGGTTTGTTGGAAATCGTTCTATAAAAAAACACTCCCCCATCCCCTTAATGAATTTAAACAAGTGTTTAACACTTCCCGATATATAATAAGCAGGCAGAACATTAGCCCAGCACAAGAAAGGGATGTAATGAAGCACTCAATAGATAAAATCTATAAAGAGGGGAACAGGACAGAGGCGCGGGGAATGAACGAATCCGACAAAGCAGAAATATTTCTGTTACGTTTTTGTTTAGTTAAAAAAAGTTCTTTTCTCTTATAGGAGGTTTGCGTTGCTATTATACTAACTACTTAGTTTTCAAAGCAATATTTTTAACTTAATTTTAACACTTTCTATACCCAAATCGTTGCGCTCTGTAAATAAAGTTTACATCATTAACAGGTATGTTATGCAGTGTTGCAATCTCATCGCGGGATATATTATTACCTTGTTTATCTACAAATGTATTAATTTTATTACTACCGCCCCCTTTCTTACCAGCTATATAAGAACTCATTTGCCCAACCATGTTATGTATATCGTTTATCTCATTTTGCCTATCTAAATATTCCTGATAGCTATATTTATCGAATATATTAAATGTTTCATAGATAAATTGTGTTTTATATAAATTATATGTTTTTATATAAATTGGGTGAAAAGCACATTCAATGCTGTCATTATAATAATTCCAAGTATCCCCCGTTAATGTTAAAATATAATCATTTACCACAAATCTATAAACATTATTTAACGGTTGTGTGGTTATCAATCCATCGTGCAACCTCTCAATATTGATGTCCAGGTGCAACTCATATAGTAACCTTATTAACGCCCGCATAACACTATCCTCAAAGCTCCCCATTATTCTAAAGAACATACCCTTCTTTTCAACAAAACTTTTTACCAGGTCATAAAGGAGCGGTTCAAACTGAAATCTTTCCATCCACTTTTTTAGGCTTTTGTTTATATCTTTTGATTGATACATACCATTTAACCCAGCAT
Organism: Tannerellaceae bacterium; assembly: GCA_031264865.1. Taxonomy (GTDB): domain Bacteria; phylum Bacteroidota; class Bacteroidia; order Bacteroidales; family Tannerellaceae; genus DFXE01. Next base: position 23,476 of record JAISDJ010000132.1, read on the forward strand.
TAAATATTGTTTTAAATTCCTTTCGCTCTGTATCCCCACGAAAATAATCATAGAAATCAAAATCTTTGCTATTGAATAGTTCTTTGTGTTGATGGGTTAAAATTGAAAGCAAAAAAGGGTTACACGTCTTTATGTCATATTCATATAAACCGTATTTGGTTAATAATCGAGGGCGCAAATCGTGGGGTATGGCAGTAAATGAACTATACCACCGTACCTCCTTGTATTTCCGCAATATGGTTCCACCCAGTTTTAAAACC
>JAISDJ010000171.1 GCA_031264865.1 Tannerellaceae bacterium
GGTTTCACCGAACACGAGCGTCAGATCGGACAAACAGGCGTAACCGTTCGTCCCAAACTCTATATAGCCTGCGGCATCTCAGGCCAGATTCAACACATTGCAGGAATGCAGGAAAGCTCAATCATTATCTCCGTAAATAATGACCCGGCCGCCCCCATTAACACAATCGCCGATTACGTAATCACCGGCACAGTAGAAGATGTAATTCCTAAAATGATTAAGTACTACAAGAAAAATACGAAATAATATGTCCAACTATTTTTTAGATACCCCTGGGTTAAAACATCATTTGCATCATCCGTTGATGAGGCGTATTGTTGAGTTGAAAGAACATAATTACACGGATAAGGATGCTTTTGATTATGCTCCTTACGATTATGAAGATGCAATAGACAGTTATGAAAAAGTACTGGAAATTGTAGGCGAAATATGTGATGAAATCATCGCACCAAATGCAGAAGGAGTAGACCATGAAGGCCCAACCGTACACAACGGACGGGTTACGTATGCGTCAGGAACACAGCAAAACCTGGATGCCGTACGCAAAGCAGGCTTAATGGGTATTGCTATGCCGCGTCGTTATGGTGGTTTAAATTTCCCAATCACTCCGTATATTATGGCTGCCGATATGGTATCACGCGCCGACGCCGGCTTTGAAAATCTGTGGGGATTGCAAGATTGCGTAGAAACACTATATGAATTTGGTAATGAAGACCAACGCCAACGTTATGTCCCACGTGTATGCGCAGGAGAAACGATGTCGATGGACTTAACAGAGCCAGATGCCGGTTCAGACTTACAATCTGTAATGCTGAAAGCTACTTATAGCGAAAAAGACAACTGTTGGTATTTGAATGGCGTTAAGCGCTTTATTACAAATGGCGATTCGGACATTCACCTGGTACTTGCCCGCTCGGAAGAAGGCACAAAAGACGGACGCGGCCTTTCCATGTTTATCTACGATAAGAAAAACGGAGGCGTGGATGTCCGCCGTATCGAAAATAAACTGGGTATCAAAGGCTCCCCTACTTGCGAATTGGTATTCAAAAATGCAAAGGCTGAACTGTGTGGAGAACGTAAATTAGGACTTATCAAATATGTCATGGCGCTGATGAACGGCGCCCGTTTGGGTATTATGGCTCAAGCCGTTGGCTTATGCGAAGCCGCCTACCGTGAAGGATACGCATACGCATTAGAACGTAAACAATTCGGCAAAGCGATTATTGAATTTCCGGCCGTTTATGAAATGGTAGCCCTTATGCGTGCTAAAGCAGATGCATCACGTGCCATGTTATACGAAACTTCCCGTTTCGTAGACATCTACAAAGCGCTCGATGATATCGGCAGAGAACGCAAATTGGAACCGGAAGAACGCTTGGAAATGAAAAAGTACAGTAAACTGGCGGACGCCTTTACACCGCTGGGTAAGGGTATGACTACCGAATATGCGAATCAAAATGCATATGATGCGATCCAAATACATGGTGGTTCCGGATTTATGAAAGATTACACTTGCGAACGTTTATATCGCGACGCTCGTATTACAAATATATACGAAGGAACTACCCAGTTGCAGGTAGTAGCCGCCATCCGTCACGTCACAACAGGCACCTACCTCAGCCGGATACGCGAATACGAAGCCTCGGAATACAAACCGGAATTAGAAGACCTTCGCCGGAAATTAATTGAAATGACATCAAGATACGACGAAGTAACCGGCCTGGTAATGGAACCGAAAGACAGCGAGTATCTCGATTTCCACGCACGCCGTTTAGTAGAAGCCGCCGGGCATTGCATCATGGGCTATCTCCTGCTGCAAGATGCCAATAAAGACGAAGAAAACTTCCGCCGTTCAGCAGAAGTATATATCAACTACGGACAAGCCGAAGTAAATAAGATTTATTCATATATCACAAACTTCGACCGCGAAGACCTGGGTTACTTTAAAATATAATAAAAAAGGAGGAAAGGAACAGGGATTTACATCCTTTCCTCCTCTCCCTATTAAATATTCATAACTATTTTTCAAAAACGACATCTTTTGTCGTCTACCTGTTTTACATTTGCTGAAAAATAGTTTATGGCTAAGATTGATACGCTTCGGCGCCTTCTGCTGATCGTCAATAAATTGGACGGCGGGAATAAATATGTTCATAGCAGCGAATTACTGGCATACGTTGAACAAAACATGAGAATTCGGAATGGCACAGCTCCTTATTCTTTACGTACAATTCAACGAGATATAAAAGATATAGACGACCTTTTTGGTATAGTCATAAAACATAAGAAAGATGCGGGCTATTACATTACCGAGCGAGAACAAGCATCTCCCGAAAAATACGAAGAACTACTTTATAACTTCGATATTCTGGCAGCATTAGATGCCGAAAGCGGATTAAGCAACTATGTATTGGCAGAGCATCATCGCCCAACAGGCAGCACTAACCTTATACAGCTAATGGATGCTATCCGTACGAATTATCACGTGGAATTCGACTACACCCTGTTCCGCCATGACAATAAGATACAACATAAAAGAGTAGCTCCGCATTTTCTGAAAGAATCGCAACAACGTTGGTATCTACTTGCCATAGATGAGGGAAAGCTAAAACTATTCAGTGTCGACAGAATATCAAACCTTTCCTGTTTAACAGAAGATCTGTTCAAACGCGACAAGTCAATAGATGTAGAAAACCTGTTTAAAGATAGTTTTGGTATATGGAATCAGGAAGATATTCCAGTAGAGAATGTAGTTCTTTCGTACGATGCTCTCGACGGAAAATTCTTAAAAACAGTCCCATTACATCACTCACAAACCATTTTAACAGACACGGAGAACGAATTTAGGATAAAGATACATTTGCGCATCACCAATGATTTTGTTATGGAGTTACTTTCACGTAGCCGTTCATTAACCGTAATTGAACCTCTCTCACTCCGAAAACAAATACACGATGTTTATACCAATGCCATTAAACGCAATTCATAGCAATAAAAACTTTATAAATACAATACCCCACGAGTGTGAAAAATATTTTCTACATTTGCAACAATCGGGAAACCGATTGACATAACGATGAAAGTGTTAGCTTTTATCCTGTACTGGGAATCTGGTAAATTCAAAAAGGACAAGGATAAGCATTTACACTCTCACTTGCGATGCTATATATCTCTGGTATATACATGCATGTGTGGGGTATTGTTTATTTGTCCACATGGCTTACCAGAGCCTCCAGTACGATAAACTAATAACTCCACACTTTCTTTTTATCAATCACTACTAAGGAGTTAGGTAGATAAAATCGTATTAACTCTTATGAATTCCGCCGGAAATAATTCTACAATCAGTACAGGCAAAATAGTATTCTATATTATTTGCAGTATCATAGCTATTGCAAATATTATTAACTATTGTTCTCCTATAGAGTCTGATTCAGACATTTCTTTGTATTATATTAAAAACAACACCTATGCTGCAACAAGCCAAATCTATGAGTGTACAGGAAATTGAACTTAATTAATATAGATGGAATCAGACGTTACAAATGTAGAAACCGATAAGGTCATTGAGCCACAAATGGAAGGAGCAATGGAAGGAGACAATTCTCACGAATTGAAGTTGTCTAAAAACTATCTTCAAGGTACTCCGGTAGAGGTTGTCTTTGAAATAGATATAGAAGGCATTCTTCACGTCCACGGCGAAGTAGGTAAGGACAGTGTTGACTTTGAAATGAAAATCAAAGACGTGAAAAATAATAATGAATTGGCTAAATCGAATGTTCAATAATTAAAAAAAAGATACGTATGGAAGATAACCCGCTAATAACAATGCTTGAAGAAAAGGTTGGTAAGTTTAAACAACTTATCGGCATTTTACAAACAAAACAACTTTATCCCGAAGAGCAACAAGCATTTTACGCATTGAAGAACTATTGGAAAAGAAATGACTTCAATGCCGAAAGGTGTAATGTCTTGCTCAAAACACTTGCCGATTTCAACAAGAAACACCCGGTAGCAGTCGACCTGGAGCTAACAGAATCATTGCAAGAGTTCAGGCGATTGTGTTATGAATATTACACTAAGGACAAAGCCGTGTTTGAAGCATTTCAAACGGCGTTGGGTGGTAAAAAAAAGCCAAAGCCACGCCCCAAAGCACATATCAAATCGGAACCAATGGAGAACGTCAACACGACACCAGAGCCTAAGTCAGAACCAAAACCAGAATCAGAATCTCAACCTGCGCCAGATAATACAGTGATTTCTGGAAGCAGTCTATTCTGTTATGCTGTTATATGTGTGTCATTATTCTGTGGTTTTCGCGGTTTTGAGTCGCTATTTGGAGACGCAGAAGACGCACTAATGCCAACTTTAGGTGCGACCATTTGTGGAATCTGCACTGTGGTTTTTCTGCGTAAATCTGAAAAGAAGTTCATCTTGTCCTTGCCGTTTATAATTCTTAGCATTATCATAACGGTTGTGGCATTGGTAGAAACCTGTTAAGTTTTTCCAGCAAGCATAGAGAGGGATGATCTGAGCAGAAAGTAATACGAATAGGTACAGCATCGTTAGATGCAAAGGTTCAACTCAACAATTATAAATGCATAATACAGATATAAAATAAAAATAATACACTATAAAAAGAAAAGCAGATATCATAAAAACAAATAACTAACTAATAAATATATATTTATGAAAAACTTAGATTTCAATAACATTGAGTATTTAAAACAATGTGAGTTTGACGGTTTTAAATCCATTAACGAATTAATTAATGATAGTTCATCTATTCCTAAAGAGAAAGGAGTGTACTTAATACTTAACCCGGATAAAAAATCAGATTTCTTAGCTACCGGAACAGGTGGCCATTTTAAAGAAAAAGATCCAAATGTATCTATTGAGGAATTGAAGCAAAATTGGGTTGATAATACAATTGTCCTATATATAGGCAAGGCAGGTAATTTATATAATAGAATTAAACTATACCTTTCATTCGGACAAGGGAAAAAGAAAGCACATTGGGGCGGTAGGCTTATTTGGCAACTTAAAAATTCAAGGGATCTTATTGTTTGTTGGAAAACTTTACAAGAAGACGACAATCCAAGAACGGTCGAATCTGATTTAATAAAACAATTCCGTTCAAATTATTCCAAACGGCCATTTGCAAACTTACGAGGCTGAATCAATACAGATGATGAAAAGAGTAAGTTTCGGAACTTTTTGTATATGCACGGTAATATTAGCCTATGCATTATTATCTTCGGCCTGTAAAGATGATAAGCCCGGTAAACAAAACCCTATTCCATCCCTAAAGGAAAAAGAGGTTCTTCTCAATACCCAAGAAGTAAAAAGATTACAGGATAAACCGAAGACGATTAAGCTGAAAATTAAAACGAAGATAAGAAGGTTCCGATCTGATAATTTTACGAGAGAACAGCGAAGTGATATTGAAAACTACCTGGAATCTATGAGTGTACAGGAAATTGAACTTAATGTAGATGAATTGATTGGACACCAGCATTATTGAGATTATTCAAAAAAATCTGCAATGTAGATACGGAATGAATAAAAAAGGAGGTTACTATGTACCAATTTAACAGAAAAGAAACAGAAGATATGTTCATTTCTTGGATTAAGAATGAAGAATTATCGCATCATGAACTTGATGATGAGCGTTTTTACAAATTTGTTCGTTGTCTATGCGTGAATGAAGAAAAGTTAGACAATGAAACATTCCATGAACTCATTAAAGGACAAACAAACATCTATGGACATACATTCTCTGCCGACGATGTGTCCGAATTTGTTGACAGATATGATGATTTGCTCAACTTCTTTATTCCTTTGAGGAAAAGGGAGCTTGCGGAAGAAGTTAGTGAGAACCGAAACAACCCCGAAACGATTGAACAGGCAGAAGTCAGGCCCAAAACAGCAGCAATAGATGAAAAGCTTGCAGCAATTGACCTACGCTTGGCGGATTTACAAGAAAAAGTAGACGAATTTACGTATAAGGACTGTAAATAATAATCTAAAAGTACCCCACTAAAATATTTGAAAAGTATACCACCTAAGGGAGTAAGATCAGCTTATTTTTCTTTCACGTATAGTTAAAGCGAAGCAATTTTATTAACA
>JAISDJ010000176.1 GCA_031264865.1 Tannerellaceae bacterium
ATTGAATTAAACTCGATGAGTAAATCGCATAATATGCCCGGTTGGCGTATGGCGATGCTGGCTTCGAATGCACAGTTTGTACAATGGGTGTTGAAAGTGAAGAGTAATATTGATTCCGGACAATTTAAACCGATGCAATATGCAGCTATTGAAGCCTTAAAAGCGCCTGGAGAATGGTATGGCGGGATGAATAAAGTTTACCGTAGCAGGAGAGGGTTTGCCGGAGAAATTATGAGAGCGCTTGGTTGTACTTACGATGATAATCAGGTAGGTATGTTTTTATGGGGGAAAATTCATTCGGGCATTAAAAACAGTGAAGAATTGGCAGATAAAGTATTATATGAAGCGAATGTGTTCCTTACACCGGGATTTATATTCGGAAGTCGGGGAGACAGATATATACGTATCTCTTTATGTTGCAATGAAGAAACATTAAGAGAAGCCTTACAGAGGATAAAAGGATTATAAACGATAACAAATAAAAGCGAAATATGAAAATGGAATTAAAATCAATTGTATTACCTGGTGTAGATCCCAAACGGCCTATTGTAATAACAGGACCGTGTAGCGCTGAGTCGGAAGAACAAGTTATGGCCGCCGCCCGTAGTATAGCAAGTAAAGATATAAAGATATTCCGGGCGGGTATCTGGAAGCCGAGGACTAAGCCCGGAGGTTTCGAAGGAGTAGGGACTATCGGCTTGAAATGGCTGAAGCGCGTAAAAGATGAGACAGGTATGTATGTGGCCACCGAAGTGGCTACTCGCGACCATGTGTTTGAAGCCTTAAAAGCCGGCATTGATATCCTTTGGATAGGCGCCCGTACTACGGTTAATCCTTTTGCTGTACAAGAAATAGCTGATGCTTTAAAGGGAGTAGACATCCCTGTATTAATAAAAAATCCGGTTAATCCCGACCTTGAACTTTGGATTGGAGCAATCGAACGTATTTATGGGGCTGGGATCCAACGTATCGGAGCTATACATCGAGGATTTAGTTCGTATGATAAAAAAATCTATCGTAATCTTCCGCTTTGGCATATTCCTATTGAATTACGCAGGCGCTTACCTCAATTATCTATTTTTTGTGATCCAAGCCATATTGGCGGAAAACGTGAATTGATAGCTCCTCTTTCTCAACAAGCGATGGATTTGAGTTTCGATGGTTTAATTATTGAATCGCATTGTAATCCGGATGCTGCGTTAAGTGATTCGGAACAACAAATTACGCCTGATGTGCTCGATTATGTATTAAACCTCCTGGTTATACGCGATGTAACTCAAACAACTGAAAACCTTTCCGAATTACGTCGCCAAATAGACCAGATAGATGAACAATTATTAGAACTACTGGCTAAGCGGATGCGTATTTCACGAGAAATAGGGGTTTATAAAAAAGAACATAACATGCCTGTCTTGCAATCGCCACGTTATAACGAAATTCTTGAAAACCGTTCAAGTATGGCGGAATCGATGGAGTTAAGTCCTGATTTTGTAAAGGAAATATTAAGAGAAATACATGAAGAATCCGTGCGCCAACAAATGGAAATAATGACAAATAAATTAGTAGATTAAATAAAGATGAAAATAGCAATACTTGGAGCAGGGAAAATGGGTTCTTTCTTTACCGACCTGTTAAGTTTCGATCATGAAGTAGCCGTATTGGAAAGCGATCCGCAACGTATGCGGTTTATATATAATGCACTTCGAATGAAAGAACCCTGTGAAATCGCCGATTTCGCTCCTGAATTAGTAATCAATTGTGTTACATTGAATAAAACGATAGATGCGTTCAAGACAGTTCTGCCTTATCTGAAACCCTATTGTATTATAGCTGATATAGCTTCCGTAAAGACAAATTTAGCCGATTTTTACAGTACCTGCGGTTTTCCGTATGTTTCTACACACCCTATGTTTGGTCCTACTTTTGCCAATTTAGGAAATCTGGAAAAAGAAAATACAATTATAATTTCAGAGGGAGATCATTTAGGAAAAGTGTTTTTTAAAGATTTATATTCTCGTCTAAAATTGAATATTTTTGAATATACTTTTGAAGAACACGATCGCGTAGTAGCCTATTCGTTGGGAGTCCCTTTTGCATCCACTTTAGTATTTGCCGCCACCATGAAACATCAGGATTCTCCCGGAACAACCTTTAAAAAGCATATGAAAATAGCCCGCGGATTGATGTCGGAAGATGATTATCTATTAACCGAAATATTATTCAATCCACGCTCTCCCAAGCAGATAGAACGAATACAGGAACAATTGTCCAAGCTTCTGACGATTATAGAAAACAAAGATACGGATGCTATGAAAAAGTATTTGTCGGAAATCAGGCGGAAGATAGAATAGCAAGCCTTAATTTGTATTATTGATTTTTTTCATTCACTTCCTCTTTGAACTGTAACTTCGAGTTAAATAAAAGGGTATATTTGCACGCTGATAGAAATTAAGAAGTAAATACGATACGATATTATGTTTGAAAATTTAAGCGAAAGGTTAGATAGGTCGTTTAAACTATTAAAAGGTGAAGGCCGGATTACCGAGATTAATGTGGCAGAAACATTGAAAGATGTCCGTAAAGCTTTATTGGACGCCGACGTTAATTATAAGGTAGCAAAACAATTTACAGATACTGTAAAGGAGAAAGCTTTAGGACAAAATGTGCTTACAGCCATTAAACCCAGTCAGTTAATGGTGAAGATTGTTCACGATGAGTTGGCTCAACTAATGGGAGGAACGGCGACTGATGTTGATTTGAAAGGCTCTCCGGCAGTTATTTTGATGTCTGGATTACAAGGTTCCGGTAAAACAACCTTTTCGGGCAAACTGGCCAATCTGTTTAAAGTAAAAAAAGGAAAAAAGCCTTTATTAGTTGCAGGCGACGTTTATCGTCCGGCTGCTATTGAGCAATTACATATTTTAGGAGAACAAGTCGGAGTACCCGTTTACTCCGAACCGGATAATAAAAATCCGGTCGAGATTGCTAAAAATGCAATAAAGGAAGCCAAGCAAAAAGGATACGATTTGGTGATTGTCGATACTGCCGGACGATTGGCTATCGACGAGGAAATGATGAAGGAAATCACGGCTGTTAAAAATGCAATTAATCCCGATGAAATCTTGTTTGTTGTAGATGCAATGACAGGACAAGATGCGGTGAATACGGCAAAAGAGTTTAACGATCAACTTGATTTTAACGGTGTTGTTCTTACCAAGTTGGATGGTGATACAAGAGGTGGAGCAGCCCTTTCCATCCGGTCGGTTGTAGATAAGCCGATTAAGTTTGTGGGTACCGGTGAAAAGATGGAAGCATTAGATGTTTTCCACCCCGAACGTATGGCCGATCGCATTCTTGGAATGGGTGATATCGTATCTCTTGTAGAACGTGCACAGGAACAATACGATGAAGAGGAAGCAAAGCGACTACAAAAGAAAATAGCTAAGAATCAATTCGATTTTAATGATTTCATCAGTCAGATTCAACAAATCAAAAAAATGGGGAATTTGAAGGAGTTAGCTTCGATGATTCCGGGTGTTGGTAAAGCTATAAAAGATATTGATATCGATGACAACGCATTTAAGAGTATTGAAGCGATTATATATTCTATGACGACTCAGGAACGTACGAATCCTTCCATATTAAATGGCTCGCGTCGTCAGCGTATAGCAAAAGGTAGCGGAACAACGGTACAAGAAGTAAACAAACTCATTAAACAATTTGATGAAACACGCAAGATGATGAAGATGCTTACAACAGCTAAGGTCGGAGGCAAAAAAATGCCATCATTCAGGAAGTAGTCAAAAAGTAGTCAAGTAGTTAAAGGAATCAAAGTAGTGGAATTAATAGATGGTAAGGCTGTTGCAGCCCAAATAAAGAAAGAAATAGCAGAAGAAGTAGCTCAGATAAAGGAAGCAGGAGGAAAGACTCCTCATTTGGCTGCAATATTGGTAGGGCATAATGGAGGAAGTGAAACGTATGTTACCGCTAAGGTGCGTACCTGTGAAGAAGTTGGTTTTAAATCGTCTCTTATCCGTTATGAAGAGGATGTAAAAGAAGAAGAACTTTTGGCGTGTGTAGAGCGCTTAAATAATGATTCTGATATAGATGGTTTTATTGTACAGCTTCCTCTTCCGAAACATATATCCGAACAGAAGATTATTGAAGCCATTGATTACCGTAAGGATGTGGATGGTTTTCATCCGGTTAATGTAGGACGTATGTCTATCGGATTACCTTGTTTTGTATCGGCCACACCTGCCGGTATCCTTGAATTAATCAAACGTTATGGGATAGAGACAAGAGGGAAGCACTGTGTAGTTTTAGGAAGAAGTAATATTGTAGGTAAACCAATGGCTGCCTTAATGATGCAGAAAGCTTATCCTGGTGATTGTACAGTGACAGTTTGCCATAGCCGTTCGCAAAATCTGAAAGAGATGTGTCTGAGCGCCGATATTATTATTGCAGCCTTGGGAGTTCCCGAATTTTTAAAAGCAGATATGGTTAAAGAGGGAGTTGTTGTTATTGACGTAGGTACAACACGGGTACCCAGTACATTAACAAAAAGCGGCTTCAAATTAACCGGCGATGTGAAGTTTGACGAAGTATCTCCTAAATGCTCTTATATCACACCTGTACCTGGAGGAGTTGGTCCAATGACCATTATTTCATTGATGCGTAATACACTATTGGCAGGTAAAAAAGCGATCTATAAATAATCTGTCCAATCCTAAATTTTTAAAAGCAAAGATTTGGATTATAAAAGTAAATACCTATCTTTGCACCGTCTTTCGAAGATATAGACAATAATTAAAAAACATGGTGATTGTAGCTCAGCTGGTTAGAGCATCGGATTGTGGTTCCGAGGGTCGTGGGTTCGAACCCCATCATTCACCCATTCTTTATGAAAGTATAAGAGGAGCGTTTGAGAAAGCGCTCTTTTTTATTGTTCGGCCAATGAGAGATATCCGTCGCTTAGTATAAAACGTTCATCATGTTCGGCAAGAAAACGAATAACTATTATGCTTTTTTCGGTAGGAAAAGGAAGTGTTTCGGTTATAGATTTGACATGTTGAGGTTGGGTAGTAAGGATTTCGCATAAAGCTTCTTTAATGGTATTAAATTCTGCATTTTTTAATCCCGATTCGTTTTTAGCCATACAAATGTCGCAACAGCCACAATCTTTCGCTTTTTTTTCTCCGAAATAATGCAGCAACATTCTGTTACGGCAGATATGTTCTTCGTTGATATATTCCAATACTTTTCCGATACGATTTTCAAATCGCTCTTTGCGTTCTTCATAAGCAGAACGTGGAATACTGAGGTATTTTTGATCTTCCCTGGATTGCTTATAAATAATAAGAGGCGTCTTTTTACGTGGTATATAGTTTACGATATGATATTTGGATAAACCTGTAAGTATAGTATAAATATCATGCTGGGAAATACTGGAACGAGTAGCAATCAATGCTTCGTCTATATATACATGATCAGCAAATAAACCGGTATAAGAACGAAGAATTGTTTGAATAACATCATCCATTTTTTTATCCTGATTAAGATACTTATATAAATCATCACGAGTAACCGTAAAAACCAACCGGGAAGAATTATCTATCTCTTCTGTGTATTCTATATATCCGGCTAATTCTAAAATCTTTAAAGCATGATGAGCTTGCAGTATAGAGAATCGGAAAACATGACAAAAGTCTGTTAATGAAAATTCGTGGGCTGTATCAAATCCATACCCAACGGCTATCTGGAAATAATTACCTAATGCTTCGTATATACGATAAATAAACTCTTTATCTGGAAATTCATCAGATAATCGTTTCTTTAGTTTGGCATTATCGGCTCCATTGCATAGTGCTATAGCATATGCTTTTTCTTCATCCCTTCCGGCTCTTCCAGCTTCCTGAAAATATTCTTCTAACGACCCCGGCATATCCATATGGATGACCAACCTTACATCGGGTTTATCTATTCCCATTCCAAAGGCGTTGGTAGAAACGATCACACGACATTCATTGTTTTTCCAGCTACTCTGGCAACGTGTTTTTTCCTCTCTATTAAGCCCGGCATGGAAGAAATCTGCCGAAATACCGGCTTGTTGCAATATGGTAGCTATTTCTTTTGTCCGTTTTCTATTGCGAACATATACAATAGCGCTACCGGAAACTTTCTGAAGTATTTGAAGTAGCACATTCAATTTATCGTCGCTCCAGCGGACAAGATAAGATAGATTTTTCCGGTAAAAGCTTTTCCTGAAAACATTCTTTTCTTTAAAGAGAAGCTTATCCTGAATATCATTTATAACATCTGAAGTAGCTGTAGCTGTTAAAGCAAGTATCGGAACCCCAGGTAGTTCTTCGCGGATATTAGCAATGGTAAGATAAGAAGGGCGGAAATCGTATCCCCACTGCGATATACAATGGCTTTCGTCTACAACTACCAATGAAACAGTCATTGACTGAAGCTTAGCTCTGAATATCTCGGTTGACAAGCGTTCGGGCGATACATATAGGAATTTATAGTCGCCGAAGATACAGTTTTCTAATTGTTTGATAATCTCTTGGCGAGTCATACCCGAATACACCGCTGTAGCCTTAATTCCAATCCGCCGAAGATTATCTACCTGATCTTTCATTAATGCTATCAGGGGAGTAACAACAATACAAATACCATCCATAGATAATGCTGGAACTTGGAAAGTTATAGACTTTCCTCCTCCGGTTGGCATTAATCCAAGCGTGTCTTTTTTAGCAACAATTGAATGGATGATATCTTCCTGTAATGGTCGGAAAGAAGTGTATCCCCAATATTGTTGTAATATTTTATGGTAGATATCCACCTTTTTTACAAAACGTTGGTCCTTATGTCTTTAATGAACAGTTGAAGAGTTGTAGTACCATTATATGTATTCTCTTCAATCGTATAGCATATGTTAAACGGTTTCATGGACTTAATGTAGTCGAAATATTCGCTCATGCCAAAAGCAATTGCATGCACAGGAATCTTTGAACTGTCGTCTATAAGCTCCAGTTTGACATGATCCGATTCTTTCCCTACCAGTTTACTTGTTCCATAATCCCTGACATTCAAGCTACAGAATACAGGCTTTTGGTTATTCGGGCCAAATGGATTCATTTTTTTCAGGTCATTCGCAAATTTCTGAGTAATATCTTTTAACTCTAACACAACATCAATGTCAAGTTGAGGTATCATCTGTTCCGTATCAATTTCTGCATTTGCTAATTCAAGAAAACGATTCGTAAAAGTTTCCAGGTTTTCTTCTCTCAAAGATAAACCTGCGGCATATGTATGGCCTCCGAAATTCTCCAATAAATCCCGGCAGCTTTCAATCGCTTTATATATATCAAATCCTGTTATAGAACGGGCTGAACCTGTAATAAGTTCAGATGATTTAGTAAGCACTACTGCAGGCCGATAATACTTTTCGGTTAAACGGGAAGCCACTATCCCGATTACTCCTTTATGCCAATCCGGATTATACACTACAATTGCTTTCCGATCTTCCATATTACTGAATTCGTCGATAATGGCATTGGCTTCATCCGTGATTTTTTTATCCAATTCCCTGCGTTCGTCGTTGTATTGGTTTATGTTTTCACTTTTTTCACGAGCACTTTCACTGTCTTTAGCTAACAGTAAATCAACAGCTTCTTTTCCATTCATCATCCTACCGGAAGCATTGATACGTGGGCCGATTTTAAAAACAATATCATTGATGGTAATTTCTTTTCCGGTCAGGCCACAGATATCAATGATACCTTTTAACCCCATGCTTGGGTTATTGTTCAATAATTTTAGACCAAAATAAGCTAAAATACGGTTTTCACCGGTTATCGGTACAATATCCGATGCAATACTTACAGCCATTAGGTCAAGTAACTTTTCAAGGTCGGAAAAAGGGAAATTATTACTTTTGGCAAACGCTTGCATAAATTTAAAACCTACTCCACATCCGGAAAGATGTTCATAAGGGTAGGTGGAATCAACACGTTTGGCATCTAATACGGCAACTGCATCTGGTAATGTATCATCCGGCATATGATGGTCGCATATAATAAAGTCTATTCTCTTGGTTTTGGCATATTCTATTTTATCAATGGCTTTAATACCACAATCTAAAGCAATAATCAATGATACACCATTTTCAGCGGCATAATCAATTCCTTTGTAAGAGATGCCATATCCTTCGTCATACCTGTCGGGTATGTAGTAATCCAATGTGTACGAATAAGGACGTAAATATTTGTAAACTAACGAAACAGCGGTGGTTCCGTCGACATCGTAATCCCCATAAACTAATATTTTTTCTTTATTTCCTAAGGCCTTGTTTAATCGTTTGACTGCTTTTTCCATATCTGGCATCAAATCCGGATCATACAGATTATTCAGGCTGGGTTTAAAGAATTTTCTTACTTCGTCTGCCGAGATAATACCTCTTTGGACAAGCAACAGACTGATAACCGGATGAAGGCTCAATTCAGCTACCAGCTCGTCTTTTTTATATAGTTCTTCTATGGATAGGGTTCGTAAATTCCATTTGTTAATCATTATATATTGTTTTTTCTTTCTCTGAAATCTCAAATGTGCTTATGAAACAATAAACATCATATATTTGCTTATCTGGGAGCAACTTGTTTTCAACTTGTAAAAATAGATAATATAAATGGGAATTTTGCTAAAAGTGGTACAAAATAGTTTTTCATTATTATTTTTTATAATATGCGAATGATTTGTACATTTGTCTTTATTTTCTTTGTGTGATGATAGATGATTTAATAAAAGCTTGTGATATTATGCAGGCGGGAGGTGTTATTCTTTATCCTACAGATACGATTTGGGGTATTGGTTGTGATGCAACTAACGAAAAAGCAGTTCAGCGGATTTATGAATTAAAGCAACGGGTAGATAATAAAGCCATGTTGGTTTTAATTGATAATCCGATCAAATTAGAGCGATATGTTGAAAATATCCCTGAAATTGCCTGGGAGCTTATTGAAGTTACCAATCAACCTCTGACCATTATTTATTCGCAAGGAAGAAATATAGCGTTAAATTTGTTAGCAGATGACGGAAGTATAGGTATACGTGTTACTAACGAAGATTTCTCACGCCGGCTTTGTGAACGATTTCGTAAGCCCTTAGTTTCAACTTCCGCAAATATCAGTGGAGAACCCTCACCTTCTAATTTTAAAGAAATATCAGATGCGATTAAAGAAGGTGTCGACTATATTGTGCAATATCGCCAGGATGATATGAGTAAAGCGAAACCGTCAAGTGTGATTAAACTGGGAGATGGCGGACTTTTTCAGATAATCAGATAAAATGAATAAGAAAAATCAAATAGCTAAATATGTTCTTTCCGATTTAATAGCCTCCTTTGTTGTTTGGTTATTATTTAATGTTATCCGTTATGATGAAATTGCATTTTATATAGGATACGCCTCACTTAAAAGTTACTTACTTTCGGATGTATTGGCAGGCCAACTGATCGTCCCTTTTTTTTGGTTGTTTATTCATTATTTATCCGGTTATTATAATAAACCTTTTGGTAAATCAAGGATTTCAGAGTTTTTTACAACATTCATTACGGTTGGCGTTGGGGTGATTCTATTGTTTTTTATTATGATTTTGAATGATTTGCCTCGTTCTTTCCATGTTTATTACCAGTTGTTTTTTTCATTGTTCGGATTACAGTTTATACTGACGTATATTCCTCGCCTGATTATTACTCAAAACGGTATATACAAAACAAAGAAAAGAGAATGGTCGCAACATGTACTTATTATTGGAGTAGGGGATAAAGCTAAAGATATTGCTGATAATTTATATAATTCAGGCTATACCATTTCAGGATTTATAGTAGTAGACGAAAGGATACAAGCAGCTGTTGATTCAACACAGGTACTGGGAACTATACATGATTTAACCAATATAATTACTTCCAGACGCGTTGATGAACTGGTCATTGCTGCGGTTTCCATAGGAAGTGAAAAACTAGTTAATATCTTGTATCCTTTGTATCGATATAAACTGCCGATAAAGATTCTTGCAGATAAATCTTTTGTGCTGTCGAAAATAAAAATAAAGACAATTCTCGGCGTCCCTTTGGTTGACGTTACAGATAATAATCTTTCTGAAACAGAGAAAAATATAAAGTTTTTATCAGATAAGATTATTTCAGTATCGGTATTGTTGCTATTATCTCCTTTGTTTGTGTATATAATCCGTCGTATAAAAAAAGATTCTTCCGGTCCCGTCTTTTTTCGTCAGGAAAGAATCGGATATATGGGTAGGCCATTTGTGATGTACAAATTCAGGACGATGTATGAAGACTCTGAAAATGATGGCCCGTTGCTTGCTTCTGAAAATGATAGCAGAGTAACCCCTTTTGGGCGTATAATGAGAAAATACAGAATAGATGAATTACCTCAGTTCTGGAATGTCTTGAAAGGAGACATGTCATTGATTGGCCCGCGTCCCGAACGGAAGTATTTTATCGATCAAATCGTGAAAAAAGCACCTTATTATTATTTATTACATAATGTAAGGCCAGGTATTACTTCCTTAGGTATGGTAAAATATGGGTACGCAGTTAATGTAGACGAAATGATAGAACGTTTGGAGTATGATATGCTTTATTACGATAATATGTCGTTAATAATGGATATTACAATTTTAACTTATACAATCAAAACAGTAATTACAGGAAAAGGTATTTAAAAATGGAAAATAAAGAAGGGTTGTTTTATAAATTTCTACTTTGGCGGGATAAAAACGTACAAGAGAAGCATTTTGTCTTGTTCCTTAGTTTCTTAGTAGGAATTTGTACGGCGGCTTCAGCAATATTATTGAAGCAATTGATTCATTTTATTCAGAAAATACTTACCCAGCATATGGATGTAGGAGCCAACTACTTGTTCCTGCTTTATCCTGTTATTGGTATTTTGCTTGCCGGATTATTTGTTAAGTATATTGTACGCGATGATATCAGTCATGGGGTAACTAAGATATTGTATGCTATTTCACAGCGCAAAAGTCGTATCAAACCACATAATATATGGTCTTCTTTGGTAGCTAGTTCGGTTACGATCGGTTTGGGCGGTTCTGTTGGAGCGGAGGCGCCTATTGTATTAACAGGCGCTGCTATTGGTTCCAATCTCGGACGTATGTTCAAGATGGAGCAGAAGACATTAATGTTACTTGTGGGTTGTGGCGCTGCAGGAGCAATCGCCGGTATTTTTAAAGCCCCAATTGCCGGATTAGTATTTGTTATTGAAGTGTTGATGCTCGATTTAACAATGACGTCTGTTATGCCATTGTTGATATCTTCGGTGACTGCGGCTACTGTTTCTTATATTTTTACGGGTACCGAGGCAATGTTTAAATTTTCTCAAACAGAAGTTTTTGAGATAGGACGTATTCCCTATGTATTGCTTCTTGGCATATTCTGCGGCTTAGTCTCACTTTATTTTACAAGGGTAATGAATCGGGTGGAAGGAGTTTACAGGAAGCTTGGAACATTTTGGCGAAAATTCTTTTTGGGAAGCATCATGCTTAGCATACTTATCTTCTTGTTTCCTCCACTGTATGGTGAAGGATATGATACGATCGGCTCTTTATTAGACGGACAGTTTGCCAATTTGATGGATAAGAGTTTGTTTTATGAAATGAATAATTCGTATTGGGGTGTATTAGTCTTTTTGCTTTTGATACTTTTAACGAAGGTCTTTGCTTCGAGCGCTACGAATGGCGGAGGTGGTTGCGGGGGAATCTTTGCTCCCAGTTTATTTTTAGGATGTATTGCTGGCTTTATATTTGCCCATACTTCCAACTATTTTGATTTTACAAGATATTTGTCCGAGAAGAATTTTGCTCTTATGGGAATGGCAGGCGTTATGGCAGGTGTTATGCATGCTCCGTTAACAGGTGTATTCCTGATTGCAGAACTAACCGGTGGGTATGAACTTTTCCTCCCGTTAATGATTGTATCGATAAGTTCTTATCTGACGATTATCATGTTTGAACCGCATAGTATATATTCCATGCGTTTGGCTCAGAAAGGAGAATTATTAACGCACCATAAGGATAAAGCTGTATTAACCTTGCTCAATGTAGATCATGTAATTGAAAAAGACTTTTGTATCATACGACCGGATATGACATTAGGCGATATGGTAAAGGTGATAGCCAAAAGCGGTCGGAATGCTTTTCCTGTCGTTGATAATGAGGGCGTATTATTAGGGCTTGTCTTATTAGATAATATCCGTAATATCATGTTCCGCCCGGAATTATATGACCGTTTCAAAGTATCTAAATTTATGGTTTCGGCTCCGGCGAGGATTGTTATCAATACGCCTATGGAAAAAGTGATGCAGATATTTGATGATACAAAAGCCTGGAATTTACCGGTAGTAGATGAAGAAGGGCATTATATAGGTTTTATGTCTAAATCAAAAATATTTAATTCATACCGGGAGGTATTAGTCGATAATTTCTCGGGAGACTGATTTA
>JAISDJ010000177.1 GCA_031264865.1 Tannerellaceae bacterium
TGTTATGTTTATTATATTTATTTTTTCTTTGCTACGAAGAAAACCATTTTCAATTAAAAAATTAGCATTCGTGTTATCACTACAACTGCTGACAGAGCCATTGTTTAAATAATCAGATAAAGCATTATATGTTTTATCGCTAATTAATATAATTTTCATTTTAGATGGAGAATATAAATATTTATATCCAAAGTCATCATTGTACAAAATCGGATCCATTGTATTCAAGTATTATGATAATATATAATTATTTAATTAATAATGAGTTAATATTCATTTTTTTGCATGTTAATGGTCTTGAATTTAGCTGCAATTAACAGAATAGCGACCAAAAGAATGTATTGTTGGATAATTTGATTGAAATACAGTTCAGTGGAAGTAAACCAATAACAAAATGATTAACTATTATTTTGCGAAATTCGAATACGGAACGTATAGTTATCACTCTTCGAATCTCTGTAGATTACACTCTAATAGTTTATAATCGGAGACTATTAATAGAAGGTGATGGAATTCCATCACCTTCCAAACTTTAATCTACCGAATCTTATTAGCCTTTAGTCACATTGTCATTCACACGATTGTATGAATAACCACTAGAAAAAGCATAAGAAGATCCTACACTGCAGGAATCACAACCAGATGTGCTACATCTGTAATCACACTTGCCACCCAAAATTTTACTTTCTTCTTTTTTGGATAATTTAATTAATGACAATTTGTTCATAATTAAAAAAATTAGATTGTTAAACATGTCCCATATATTATTATGGGCTTATTTTATATAGTGCAAAATAATTATAGGATTTGAGTCTTCATTATTTAAATAATTATGATATACTGAAGAATTCGAATTAATAATTTTATTTTCATTTAAATAGCACATCTCTTCATAGGTACAAATCTGAATTAGGATTTTTTCCTTTGGATAAATATTACATCCCCAAATAGGAATTCCTCCATCTTTATTTGGAATGCCAACAGATTGCATTTTTTGATTAAGCGATATTGCTTCAGATAGATTGATAGAGCTTTTCATCATCTGAGTTTTTTTATTTGTTTTGTCATAAGAAAATAGATACATTTCATGGTTTCGTATTGCTCGTAGATAAAAATTGTTGTTTAACTCAATGAAATCATATATGTCATATATATCTTCACTTATATCATTATCAAAAATTTCAATTGACTCTATTTTCTTATATGAAGAATTTCCTGTATTAATTGCATATGCATTACTTATTTTATCCTCAGTTAACCTAAAAATAGTATCGCAACTTGATACATAGCATAATACTTCATTGTTTTTCGATGAGTTAGTAATAAATGTCCTCGAAAAACCTACCCTGTTGAAATCTTGTACATCTGTAGGGAAAATATCATTTTTTATTGCTATTGTATCACCATGTAAACTGAAAATTCCTATTCCAAACATTTCAGGTACAGAATATGGTACATATTCAGCTCCTATTTCAGCAAAAGCATCATTGTTAATATGTCGTTGCCACGATATTCCTTTTTTATTAGGTACAGTTTCTAATAAATTACCCTCGAAATCGAATACTAAACAATTAAATAATTGAGATACATAAATTCTCTCTTTTTCTTCGTCAGCAGATACAGAAAGTATTAATGATGTTTCTTCCGGGCCATTTCCTGTCATTGCAAATGTACGGATATATTTACCACTTCTATCAAATTGAAATACACCTCCTAATTTTAAAGATCGAATATAATAATATTCTTTAGTCATGCAAATATCAAGAATTCCTGCGATCAATACGCTATCGTCTAATATTACATACTCTGTTTTTTTAAAGTTTTTTCTAATGTCGAATGTCTCATTAATAGAATTATTAATTTCAATTACATCAATTGAATTATATTTGAAATTTGACGAGCACCCCACAATAACAAATGCCATTAATACGAATGTGTAATTTTTCATGATTTTAAAATATTTTAGAATGATTATTGATATTAAATTTATTGATAAATATATTACGAGAGCATAAAGAATATGAATCTCTATTGCAATTGAGTAAATAATCAATTTTATTTGCAAGATCATTTTCGTCAATTGGAGGATTTTTTTCAGCAGAATAGGAGATTGAAAAACCGTTTTTATTATCTTGTATCATATCTTTAAAAGCATCTATTCTGGTTAATATAAGCGGCAATCCAAACATTAACATTTCAATTACAACGTAATTACATTGTTCTTCGTAAGATGGAAGTACTCCAATATCTGATGATAAGTATAATTTATATAAATCATCTTGAGCTAAATTTCCCACAAAATATATTTGATTCCAGAATCCAATAGTAAGTTTATAGAAATATGAAAAATCACCATCGCCTGCTATTATCAAAATGGCATTTGGGTTTTTCTGTGCTATTATTTTGAATGAGTTAATTAAGTGTACCAATCCCTTGTTTATGACAAGTCGACCTACAAATAGTATAATTTTTGCATTTACTGGAAATGTTTTTTTTGCAATTTCTTTTTCGTCATTTAATTTTTTTTGTAATAGAAAATCATTAAGTCTATTTCTTGTAAACTTTATTTTGTTTTTATCTATTTTGTACTGTACGATATATTTTATATATGTTTTTTCTGACAATACAATTATCTCGTCAAATTTATTTAAAGATTTTTTTTTCATTTCAAATATAATATCTGAATCATCCTTTGAATTTTCACAATGTATTGTGACTAAAAAGTGAATTTTGCTTCGCTTTGATCTTAATTTTTCTATAATAGGATCACATAATAGATAGTTAAAATGGAATATAATATTACCTGTTTTTGGAATATACTTCGATATTATATAGTATGAGTATTTGAAGTATAATTCATGGTTTTTAATTGATTTACTTTTACACGAATAATTTGGTATGTGAATTCTGATTACATTTTTTTGATGGGAGTAAGATACCTTTTTTTCTAATGAAAATAGTATTATATGATATATGAAGTAATTACATGAAGTTAATTCATTTATTAAATTATTAACATACGTTTTAACACCATACTTTGATGCTATGCATTCTTCGTCAATGATAAAATATGTGTTCATAATTATTTTGTATTAAATTTTATTTTGGCTTTAATTACATATGTAATAATTTGTGTTGATTGAAGTTGCATATATATTTAATACTGCATTTATTTTAAATATACTTATTTTTATTTTGATATGATCGTTTATTAAATATTATATTTAATAGGTATCCAGCACATCCATCTTTTATGCCTAATTCCCATTCATAGAATAAATTATTGCCAGGTGTATTTCCTGTTGTATTTAAGAGAATCGTGACATCATTTTGCTGCGTAAAGAATATGTTAATGTCATTCCATCCTCTAATGTACTTCTCGTCAAAAGGTGCAACAATTCTATGATTATTAGTAGAATTTATTCTTTTGCTGACGTAATGATATAATCCAGCTAAGCCGCTCTTAATACTTCGGTCTTTTATTCTACTAATATCCCATTCCATGATTTTATTATCTATTTCAACTAAAATTTCATCGGAATTTCCTTTTATAAACCCGTTTTCAATAAGATGTTCTATCCCCCATCCGATTCCACAAAGTCCATTTTCAAAATTAATTGGAACCTCATCATTAATATCATTAATTAATTCTCCAAGTAATTCATCTGCAAATTCTTCATAGATTGTTTCTCCGGTATATCTGGCATAATGTGCAAAAGATAATACAATACCCATTTTTCCATGATATAAACTCATGTCATTAATAAAACATGAGTTTAGCATTAAATGCTGCGTCATATTTAGTAAAAATGTATTTTCATAATATAGTTTGTTCATCTTTGTCTTAATTTATTTTTGATATGTTTCGTCTTTATCAAGAACAACTATGTTGCAAACGGAATGTACAGGAAAAATAATCTATGTTATCCCATTTTTCTTCATCATTTTTAAGATACCGCCAAATAGCCTTGTCCATATCGCTCCACAACGACAAATCATCGGGATAAATAATTTTAGAATAAAAATCGTATCCCGACTTTAGCACATCTTCGACAGAATGGCCGCATAGAAAAAGATCATCAGGCTTGATGTAGCAAAATTGTTTTTTCCGTATGTCCAACACATAAAAACTTTCTGCTGTGATAGAAGAAATTATATCGAAATATCGAATGTGGTGTTCCATCTCTATTAGACTTACCAATCAGGGATTAATGAATTCGCCACTCAAAACTCCGTTGCTATGGGAAAGCTCAATGGTATAATTCCCCGACTGCTCGCTTAACCATATTGTATGAGTATAACCATCTCCATTGGAAGAGAGACAGTCCTGATAAACGATCAAACCGCTGCTATCGATGATTACAATAGCCAGATTTTCCAAGGCGTCTGCCAGATAAATGGATAATACATTATTATTAATGTATACGATTGGACGTTCCGGAGCAGAAGAACGAACTCGCTCATTTCCCCATTCCCCTTCAACACTTATCTGTTTTTCATCAGCATATACATTGATGGAAAAAAGAAAAGCAAATAATACTACAAGGTAATGATAGTTTTTCATGTGGTGACAAAATTAAATTTATATTCGGTGGCAAAGTAATTGAATATACATCAACGAATCATCATAAAATAGCAAATAAAAATTGAAACTAATTGACAGGAATTGACGGAAATTGACAAGAAACAGTCGATTATTCGATTGCTTTAAACATTTCAGCTAAAAAAAGATCAAGATCTTTGGCGCTGCTCTTTTCATCGGTCAGTAGTTTGCAGAGCCGTTTCTTTTTTTGGGATATGGTCGACATTTCCACATTAAACAGGGCGCTCATTCGTTTTCCTTGTATCCCTATTTTCAGGAGGAAACACATTCTTATATCTTTTTCATCAACCTTAGGGTGCATGTTTTTCAGGAATGATCTCATATCCGGATAGAGCAGTTCTCTCCATTCGTCGAGTTTTAGCCAATCTTCTTTTTTGGGTATATTTTTGGAGAAAAGAAATAATTTACAGAGGTCGCTCTTTTCAAATTCTATATATGAGCCTTTCCGTAAGCCACGCTTTTGTTTGTCATACTCCAGTTCCATATTCAATACTTGTTCCTGAACAGCAAGCTTGTATTTTTGGTGTTTATCCGGTCCCTGCTCTTGTGCCTCTTTCAGTCGCCGGATTTCTTCTTCTTTTTCTTCAATGAATAGTTGTCCCTGTTCATATTTTTGTTTACTGATGAGCAATTCCTTATCATGATTTTTTTTCGTTAGTTGCTTTTTTCGCTGATAAAAAAGGAACCCGCTTCCGGTGATAAGGATAAGGCAAAGAATTAACGAATAGATCCAGCTTGTTTTTTGCCGGCTTTTCATCGCATGAAATACCCGCTCTTTTTCTATCAGGTTGTAATTATACAAGCTCTCAATGTTTTTTAAGTCCCGGCTTCGTTCAGCCTTATTAATAGAATCCTGTAATTGCAGATGTTTCTCCATGTACTTAAACGCTGCCGTATAATCCCCACGTTTTTCTTCCAGATAGCTTAAGCTATGATTGGCGCCACTTCTTATATAGATACCGGGAGAGGCCAGGCTAAGAAATAAATAAAAACAGGCCGAATCGTACTGGCCGGTTTGCCGGTAAAGATCTCCTTTATTAAGGTATACGGCAAAAGCATCATTCTTATTCATTGGCGAGACTAAAGCCGAATCAATGTATTCGAAAGCTTTTGGATATTGCTCCATGCGTTTATAAATTCCTCCTATTTCATTATAGATAGAAGAGCGATTTTGTTTGGACAAGAAAGGCATAGCCTTTGAATAATAAACGACAGCGCTGTCTAATGCTCCGTTTTTGGAATAGATCCTCCCGATATTTCGCCACGTTATACCTATATTTACGGAATCTTCCATAATTGAGAAATGCTCTACCGCTTTTTCCTGGCAGGTTTTGGCTTCTTCCGTTAGGTTTTGATAGTTATACATTGAACCCAAATTGGCATAAATGCGTCCCAGCATGGCATGATCATCCGATTCTTTGCCGGCTTCCAACGCCTTTAAATAGTATTCCTGTGCATGAGGAGAATCACCCATGTCGTGATAAATAACGGCATTGTAGTAATAGGCTTTCATCCGATGAGGTTTGTCATTCCTTTTCTCAAAGTAATTAACGGCTATCCGTATCAGGGAATCGGAGGGTTGTATGATGTAGTTTTTATCTTGCGCCTGCGTCAGCAACAAACACCAGAGGGCGTATTGTTTTTTAGACATTTGGCTGCTGCCACTCTTCTTCCCTATTTCTTTCAGGATGGTTAAGGCACTATCCGGGTGGGCCTCCATCTGTTTTTCCGCCCAAACCAACTCTTCCCTAATTGTGCCGTTGGTACAGGCAAAGAAGAGAACATTTAATAAAAAGACTGTCAATAATACATAAAATAACTTTTTCATCCGGCTACGAAGTGTAAAGTTTACTAAAAAACCCACAAGTTAGTACTTTTATTTGAGAAAAAGGGTATACTACAGTAGCTTTTTAACAGGTACGTTCCACCTTCCACCTTCCGCTGCAAACCCTTTACCGGAGCGGGGTGGAGGGTGAAACGTCGTCCTTTCACCGGCGATAGTTTCCTTCCACCGGTTCGTAGAGGGGGAGGTTGCCGACTCGGTGAAACCGCAAAGGGAACAGAACTTCTGGCGAGTGGTAGTCGTAACGTAAACTCATAGTTTTACTGGTTTATATGTGATTATTTATTGTTTTGCTTACCACCTTTTCCATCGCTCACCACTGTGAGCGGATTCGCCTACCTCTGTGAACGGATCCGCTTACGCATGTGAACGAGTCTGACCACAAGGGTGAGCGATGGAAAAGAATGGCACAAATATACGAAATTATCACATACTAAATCATAAAATTACGCCTTGCGGGCAGTAGCTGATTTACTTTTCTGAAAATTTGCAATCCCCCTCATTCGGATATTATTTTCGCAGCCTCATTCTAATAAATAATAATCGTATGAAGAAAGTCATTTTATTTATCAAAAGGGTTTTTTCCTTTAGCCGGAAAAACAACAACGTCCCTCAACAGGCTGTATACGGGCAGGAAGCCGTTCGGCCGGCAGCAGTAAAAAGAGAGGATATTTCGTGTGTAACGGAGCAGTTCCTGAAAGAACGCTTTGATTTCCGTATCAACCTGTTGACGGAGGCTACGGAATTTCGGCAGAAAAACGATAGCAGAAGCCGCTTCCATGCAGTGGGGCAGCGCGAGATGAACAGCCTCTGCATCCTGGCGCGCAGGGAGGGGATCGATTGTTGGGGCAAGGATATATCGCGCTATATCAATTCGGCGGAGATAGGCTCCTACCATCCGTTCAAACAGTATATGGACGGATTGGGCGAATGGGATGGCACAGACCGCCTGACGCCGCTGGCCCGGCGGGTGTCTGCGCAACCGTTGTGGATCGAAGGCTTTTCGCGCTGGATGCTGGCGCTGACCGCCCAGTGGATAGGTATGGACGCGATGCATGCCAACAGTGTGGCGCCGGTATTGGTCAGCCGCAAACAGGGGATGCACAAATCCACTTTTTGTAAGATGTTGCTCCCCGAAGCGTTGCAGGATTACTATACCGACAATTTCGGCCTCACTGCCAATGCCGGGGCCGAGCAGAAACTGACGGCTTTCGGCCTTATCAACTTAGATGAGTTCGATAAACTGCCTGCCGGGAAAATGGCTTTGCTCAAAAACCTGATGCAGATGGCCGGCGTAAGCCTGCGGAAGGCGTACAGGAAAAACTATTGTACGCTTCCGCGTATCGCCTCGTTCATCGCCACGTCCAACCAACGGGAGATACTGACCGACCCTACCGGCAGCCGCCGTTTCCTCTGCGTGGAGGTGGGGCATAAAATAGACTGCTCCCCAATAGAATACGAACAATTATACGCCCAACTGAAAAGCAAGCTCAACGCCGGTGAACGCTACTGGTTTACCACCGAAGACGAAGCCGCCATGCACAGCGTCACGCCCGGTTCCTTCGGCAAAACCCTCATGGCCTTAGGCCTCGAACGCATCCACCGAAAAGACGGCAACTACTACCGGATCGGATGCAAAACCCATTCATAATCAATTTCGTTTAGTTAAAGATTGATGCCGTAGGTATCTGATTTTGATAACCCCGGCGCGTAGCCCGGGGTATGGAGGGCTTTCTCTCTGTCTGAACTGCGTAGTCGTTCAACTCGCTACGGAGTTGAGGAGGGGGACAAGGCTTCCTTTACCCCGGGCTGCGCGCCAGGGTTATCCAAATCAGACGCTCTATGGCGTCAGTCCTTGCATTCGTAATTGGAAAAAGCGGTGAAAGGAAATTTCAAGGGTGAAATGACGACGTTTCACCCTGCTTTTCGCTTCTGTAAAGGGTTTACAAGCTATTGGTGGAGTATATAAAACCGCCTGAGAAGTGCCTGCTTGCTGAATATCGTAAGCAAATACAAGGCCACTTGCCCGATTAATCGCTGAATCGCTGCAATTTTTTTATCAATGTTTTTTGAATGTTTTAAATTTAATAAGGGGATGTTTTGCTTGAATAGCAAGACATCCTTTTCTTTTGTGAAAAATAATCTATAAAATACTTATATAATAGTAAAACTACTATTATCTTTACAGTGTCAATTAAAAACAACTAGTTCTATGAAAGTTTAGAAAGTAAAAGAGATGATTAGTTATATAGAAAGTGATGGCTTGTATTTCGTAACACAAAAAGGCAGTCATCGACAATTTAAACACCCAATTAAAAAAGGAAGGGTAACAGTTCCCGGAAATATAAATGATGTCTTACCACCGGGAACGGAAAACAGTATTTTAAGACAAGCGGAGTTGAAATAGGCCCCGCGTAAAACAAAAGAATTTATGAAAAAAGTTATTGTTACAGTAGAATTAGCAGATAGTAACTATGCTGCATATCTTGAAAAACTTCCGGGATGTGTTTCTACCGGAAAAACCTTTGATGAGTTAAAAGATAATATTAGTGAAGCGGTTGCATTTCATTTAGATGGCATGCGTGAAGATGGTGATGAAATTCCATTGGTGTTTTCCGGTAAATATGAACTTGTATATCATTTTGATACACAAAATTTACTACAACACTATAATGGAATATTCACAAATGCTGCACTTGAAAGGCTTACAGGCATTAATCAAAGGCAATTACAACATTATGTGTCTGGGGTAAGTAAGCCACGCAAAGAACAAGCAAAAAGGATAGAACAAGCCTTGCATAATCTTGGAAGGGAATTATTAGTGGTGGAACTTTAGTTTTTAATTGACGTTAAACGTTGTTCAGCTACACCCCGGTATCATTCTTGGTATCGGGGGTTTTTATCTGCTTCTTCAATCTGCTCCCACAAAGCAACCGTTGTGTATGTATAAAAGAAAAAATTTGGCGAGATTTAATCAGTCTATGCTTCCGGAAAACAAATGCAGGCAGGCTTACCAAGGACAATAATATCATACGGCGCGTTTCGTTATTCCCAAATAATAACTATTTTTGTATCGAATGTATTTGAAAAACAATGAACTATTTCAGATCATCTATTACAGATAGCCATCGCTGCCTTTTGGGGGTTTTGTTTATTCTCTTTTTATTTATAGTGCTCCCTGTGTGCGCGGATGAAGAGAATCGGATACTTATTATTAGTTCTTACAATCCCAATACTAAAAATATGACGCAGAATATCTCTGAATTTCTGGATGAATATGAACGCTTAGAGGGGAAATCGGCGATTGTAATTGAAAACATGAATTGCAAAAGTCTTTTTGAAGCGCCTGCATGGAAAACGAAAATGGAGGATATTCTGGCGAAATATACAAAAGAGAACAAGCCCGACATGATCATTATCCTCGGACAGGAAGGCTGGTCGTCTTACCTTTCAATCAATCATAAGGAGAAAAATACGATCCCTGTTTTATGCGCGATGGCGAGCAACAATGTTGTTCTGCTTCCTGATTCTACAACATCTCTCAGAGACTGGACGCCTGAAAGCATGGATAGCCAACATTTATTGGATGTTAATCCGAATGTGTCGGGCTATCTGTATTCATACAATATTGAAAAGAATATTAACCTGATAAGAGAACTCTATCCCGAGACAAAACATATTGCCCTTATCACCGACAATAGCTATGGAGGTGTTGCTTTGCAATCACATGTCGAGAAGGAAATGAAAAAGATAGACGATCTGAAGCTTATCTTATTAGACGGGCGGAAAAACAGTATTTATACCATTATTGAGCAGATTGAAAAACTACCCATACATACGGCCATCCTATTAGGGACATGGCGGGTAGATATGCACGAACGCTATTATATAGGGAATGCCACTTATTCCATGATGTCGGCCCGGCCGGATCTACCTACATTCACCCTTTCCTTCACCGGATTAGGACACTGGGCTATAGGTGGATATGTTCCCCGATACCGCATGCTTGGGAAAGACCTTGCACAGCGAGCCATCGATTTAGAGAATGGCGCGATTCAGATGAAAGATATTAAAGCTACGCTATTGCCCAACGAATACGTATTCGACATGCAAAAAATCAAAGAGAAAGGAATCGATACGCAATTGTTGCCTGCCGACGCTGAATTTATCAATGAAGAGGCAGGTCTGTTGTCGCAGTATAAATACGAGATACTGCTTGCGGTGACATGTATCTTGCTGTTGTTCCTTATCATGCTGGCTTACTTCTTTTACCGTTCGAACAAGCTGAAAGACCGGTTGATGGATCTACAGGCAGACAACACCATTATTATGAACAATGTACGGGCTTCTATTGTATTTATCAAGCCCGACTATACGATCAAATGGCGTAATGACGTCGTTTTCGAATGTATTCCCGAATTCGGACCGAAAAACTGTTGCGTAACAGAGGATGGTATTGAACCTTACTGTACCGACTGCACAGTCATAAAGGCTATGACGACAAGGCAACAAGCAGAGGCTATCCAACATTGTATCGTTGGCCAATATATACATGTGTTAGCTAATCCTATCACTGATAATAAAGGAGAGTTCTTAGGAGTCGTTGTCAAGAAAGAAGATATTACCTCGCTGAAAAAGACAGAACTCGAACTAATAAAAGCAAAAGAGAAAGCAGAAGAATCAGACCGCTTAAAATCAGCCTTCCTTGCCAATATGAGTCACGAGATACGTACGCCTCTGAACGCTATTGTGGGTTTCTCTGATTTATTAGCTTCTACAGACGACCCGGATGAACGGGAAGAATACGTGGGGATTATCAATACAAACAACGAACTGCTATTGCAACTGATCAATGACATATTAGATTTAGCGAAAATTGAAGCAGGTACATTAGATTTTGTCTTTATAAATGTAGACATCAACCAGCTATTCGCCGACATAGAACAAACCTCACGAATAAAAGCCAAGAATACAGTACAGGTTCTATTTGAAGATAAAGTGCCGTATTGCGTTATTCGGACAGATAAAAACCGTCTCTTGCAAGTAATAACAAACTTTTTGAACAATGCCATTAAGTTTACAAACGAAGGAAGCATCCGATTTGGTTATCATATAAGAGAAAACGATCTTTATTTTTATGTAACGGATACCGGTGTTGGCATCAAAAAAGAAGAATGTAGCAAAATATTTGAACGTTTCGTCAAGCTAAACAGCTTTGTGCAGGGAACGGGCCTAGGGCTCTCTATCTGTCAAACAATCGTAAATAAATTAGGCGGAGAGATAGGTGTCGAATCTGAATACGGAACAGGCTCCACATTCTGGTTTACTTTACCAAAAGAGGTTTTAGTTAGTACACAAGAAGAAGAAAAGAAAAACCGCCAGATAGTTTATGTGGACGAATACAAGAAAAAGGCCACCTTATTAATTGCAGAAGATAATGAAAGTAATTATATTCTTTTCAGCGCTATGCTTAAAGAATATAATTTACTCTACGCCCGCGACGGGAAAGAAGCAATCGAACTATATAACAAATATTACCCCGACTTAATCCTGATGGATATCAAAATGCCTGTCATGGACGGCTATCAGGCATTAGAAGAGATACGGAAAACAGACAAACAAATCCCAGTCATAGCCGTAACGGCGAACGCTTTTGCGGAAGACGAACAACGCGTTTACAACAGCGGATTCAACGGATATATACCCAAACCAATCAAAGCATCGGAATTAAAGAATAAAATTGCCTCTCTACTAAGCAACAATCAGGAATTCTCTACGTGATATATTAAAATAATCTTTATATTTGAGGGAACTTTAAATTTAAAATGTAAAATATGTCGGCAGAAATTAAAAAACTTGTTCCAAATCATGTATGGGGTTATTTCTATGAATTAACACAGATTCCGCGTCCAACCGGACATATGGAAGCTGTTACCCGTTTTGTAGTAACATTTGGTAAAGGATTAGGACTGGAAACATTGCAGGATGAGGTTGGGAATGTACTTATCCGTAAACCGGGTACTCCGGGTATGGAAAACCATAAGACCATTATATTACAATCCCACTTGGATATGGTGCCTCAGAAAAATACTACCGTTGAGCATGATTTTTTTACAGATCCTATTGATGCTTATATAGAGGGGGATTGGGTTACTGCAAAAGATACTACATTAGGTGCCGACAATGGTATCGGAGCGGCTCTAGCGATGGCTGTACTTTCGGACAACACATTGAAGCATGGTCCTATCGAAGCCCTTTTTACAGTGGATGAAGAAGTGGGAATGGATGGTGCTTTCGGATTAAAACCCGGTTTCCTGAGAGGCCGGACGCTTATCAATTGTGATTCGGAAGAAGAAGGAGAGTTATTTGTAGGCTGTGCCGGCGGAGCCGATTTAAATATTTCTTTCCAATATGAAAAAGATGACATGGATGTTCCGGAAGGAGATGTTGCTGTAAAAATAAGCCTTACAGGTTTGAAAGGTGGACACTCTGGCCTTGATATTGATTTAGGACGAGGTAATGCCAATAAATTGATGTTCCGCTTCTTGAAGGAAGTGGTTGCTGAGTGTGGCGCCCGTTTATCATCTATACAAGGTGGTTCATTGAGGAATGCTATTCCGCGTGAAGCCTTTGCCGTGATAACAATTCCGGGCGAAAATGCAGAGATGCTATGGGAAATGGCCTCTGATTACCAGGATTTATATTGTACCGAATATGAAGGCATAGAAACAGATATCCGGTTTGTAGCCGAAAAAGTAGAATTGCCCGAAACATTGATTCCCGAACAAATACAAGACGACTTGATTAATGCCGTGGAAGGCTGCCAAAACGGAGTATTTACCATGCTCCAGGATTTTCAGGGAACGGTGGAATCGTCGTCGAACCTTGCAGTGGTGGCTTCCGGAAAAGGATTGATAGAAGCAAAAATATTAGTTAGAAGCTCTTCCGAAAGCCGGAAAGCTTATCTATGCTCTTGCCTTGAAAGTGTATTTGCTTTAGCGGGAGCAAAAGTAGAATATGGCGGCGCCTATAATGGGTGGCAACCGGATATCAATTCTCCTATTCTGAAACGTATGCTCGAAACCTACGAAGACCTATACAAGAAAAAACCTTCGGTGAAAGTAATGCATGCCGGATTAGAATGTGGAATTATACAAGGAACCTACCCCGATATGGATATGATATCTATCGGACCCGATTTACGTTCCCCTCATTCGCCGGATGAAAAAGTAAATATCCCTTCGGTAGAGAAAACCTGGAACTTTATAAAAGCTACACTTGAAAAGATATGACTACTATAACTTTAAGTTTTTGCTGGTAAGTCAAATTTTACACGGTGAGAAAAGTAAATACCGTGTGTGTAAAGAAAATTCATTAAGCGAGAGTGTATTGGAGTGCCTTATTGTATAAACAACTTGAGGAAGTGCAGTTGCAGAAGAAGAGTTAAAGGCTCCCATCCGAAAAAAAGCTGACACCAAAGGATAAAATGGCTTGCTGTAGAGTCTAACTGCTATAGTGTGGAGCGTGTGCCTTTTTGGAGGTTCTACGCACCAACGGGTTGATGCTAACTCAATAATAATCAATGGAGAATTAGCTTGAAAAAGGGAAAATACCGTCAAAGTCAGGATAGGCGCCTTTTGAAAAAAGGCTTATCATATCAGTTCTAAGGGATATGCCTCCGATCTCCGGAAAACATCTAGATTTCCTGTAATATTTTTTTAAAAATTAGCATAAAAGTGTTTTTATTCTCCCGATAAAGAATAAATTTGTGTATTCTAATTAAATGATTACTTATACTTTAATCAAAGATTTTTTCGAGTTTTATGTGTAACTTTAAACTAAAAGTAAATGACAAAGAGAGTACTATTTTCATTGACGATTACCTTGTTACTGGGCATCGCCCAATCGTTTGCGCAAACGATCAATGTAACCGGTAAAGTAACAGAAGTGGGCAATATTCCTATCATCGGAGGAACTGTAACACTACAAGGCGCTTCTATGGGGACAGTGACCGATGCGGATGGTAATTATTCAATCAGCGCACCACGAGACGGAGTACTGGAGTTTCGGTATATCGGACTGGATACGCAGGTGATTCCTATTAACGGACGTACAACTATTAATGTAGAACTGACAAGTGCTACTATCGATATGGACGAAGTGGTAGTGGTAGGCTACGGGACGCAGAAGAAAATCAATCTTACAGGTGCCGTGACAACCGTGAAGTACAACCAGGAGCTGGAAAACCGCCCCATCACCGATGTGTCACAGGTGTTACAGGGAAAAGTACCCGGCGTATGGGCAACGCAGTTCTCCGGTAATCCGGGCGAAGATGGCGCTACCATTCGTATCCGTGGATACGGTTCGCTGGGAACAGCCACCGATTCGCGCGACCCGAATCCGCTTGTGTTGATTGACGGTATCGAAGGGCGTATGTCGGAAGTAGACCCAAACGCGATCGAATCGCTTACGGTGCTCAAAGACGCGGCATCGGCAGCTATCTACGGCTCGCGTGCTGCCAACGGTGTAATTCTGATTGAGACGAAAAAGGGCGAAGCCGGTCGCGTCAGGATGTCATATAACGGTTATGCGGGTGTGCAGCAACTGTCACATTCGCCTGAATTTATCACCAACAGTGCCGACTTTATGGAACTCTGGAACGAAGCGCGTGCCAATACAGGGACGTCTCAATTGTTTCCGAATGATGTGATTGCCGCTTTCCGTAACGGAACAGATCCATACAGATATCCGAATACCGACTTCGTAAAAGAGATTTTTCGAAATTCGTTTATCACATCGCATAATTTGACAGTTAATGTTGGAGGTCAAAATTCAAGCACGAATGTTTCGCTGTCTTACCTCAATAATAATGGTATCATGCGGAATACATCGTCGCAACGATACAGTTTGAACTTGAATAACGAGACTAAAATAAAAGACTGGTTGCGCATTGGAGCGCGTGCCCGTTTGCAACGCAGGGAGAATCTGGCTCCCGGTTACGCTCCCGCGTCTTCGATTACCGCATCTGGAAGCGGTATCGACCGCGCATTATATCTGGCGGCTTTCGGTTATCCGTTTGCCACGCCATACCTGGAAGACGGCAAAACGTTCGGAGCAACTCAGGCGCTTTATCTTTCAGGTGATTTGGCCGGACAGCCGGTTGTGGATACACGTAATCCTTTCCCCGACTTGTATAATGGCGAGGCAACCACACTGAATAACTTCTTCCGCGGCAATGTGTACGCATCAGTTGATTTCACCAATTGGCTGCACCTGACGGTTAATTACAGCGGACAATATACCAATAATACACTCGATGTTTATAATACGCCAAACTATTGCTACACAGGTGTGGATGGAAGCGGATATACGAAATCACTCGACTATATCACGAATATCACAAATTCTCGCCGTGTAAACGACGAATGGTATTCTACCTTCTTTGCAAACTTGAATTTCGACAAGACATTCAATGAGATTCATGAGATTAGTGGTGTACTTGGCTATCAACAGGAAGGACTGAATAAACGCTATACCTTGGCCCGCCGTATGAATCCGCCGAAATCGAGCCTACATCAGGTAAGCGCCGGAACAGACAATATTGAAGGCGAAGGAAACCGTTATCAATGGAGAATGTTGTCATACTTCGGACGTGTTAATTATGCTTTGATGAGCAAGTACTTACTTGAAGTCAATCTCCGGGCAGACGCTTCGTCACGGTTTAATCCGAACAAACGCTGGGGCTACTTCCCCTCTGTCTCCGCTGCATGGCGACTCGGCGAAGAATCGTTCATTAAGAACTTGGGAATCTTTGACAACCTGAAACTCAGGGCTTCCGTGGGCCAGCTTGGCAACCAGAATACAGGTAGCCGTAACAACCTCGATTATTTCCCGTATCTGACAATCGTAAGCCAAAACTATGAAACAAGCTACAATTACGGAAATACACTGGCTGCAGGAGCAGCCGTAACAGCTCTGTCGGAATACGACCTGACATGGGAAACGACTACAACAAGCGACGTTGGCTTAGACGTTGGCGTCTTGAACAATCGCCTGGGCATCGAAGCGGATTATTTCTATAAGAAAACTTCCGATATTCTTGTTTCTCTGCCCCTTCCTTTGGCGATGGGCGGACTGACACCTCCGACCGAAAATATCGGCGAAGTAATCAATAAAGGATTTGAATTTAATGCAACATGGCAGGATCGCGACCGCACTTCGGGACTTTCATACCGCCTCAGCGGGAATATCACTTACGTTGATAATAAGGTGACGAAGTTCCAAGGCGGGAAATCTCCCGATCAGACATTCCTGATTCGTGAAGGCTATTCGTTCCAGTCTCTTTACGGCTATGTATGGGACGGCATATATCAAAGCGATGAGGAAGCTGCGGAACATATGAAAGACAACAGCA
The DNA here is from genome assembly GCA_031264865.1 of Tannerellaceae bacterium. Taxonomy (GTDB): domain Bacteria; phylum Bacteroidota; class Bacteroidia; order Bacteroidales; family Tannerellaceae; genus DFXE01. The sequence goes on from JAISDJ010000177.1 coordinate 16,861, forward strand.
CCAAACCGAAAGCCGGCGACTTGAGATACGTAGACGTTAATAAGGATAACAAGATTGACAACAAAGACATGCAAGTGCTTGGCAACACGATTCCCAAATTCAATTATGGTCTGAATGGTAATTTCACCTATAAAAATGTTGATTTAAACTTCTCATTTACCGGTTCGGCAGGCTATACGTCGTATTTCAACAATTATTGGTCGCAGCCTCTGAACACATCCGGAGGTACTATCCCCAAGCGTTGGGAAAATCGTTGGACGCCTGAAAATCCGAGTACGACCTTACCGCGAATCGCCATCAACTACTCATGGTTAGGCTATGCAAGTTCATTCTGGACAGCCGACATGTGGTGGGTGAAGCTGAAAAATGTACAGTTGGGATACAACGTTCCGAAAACCATTGTTGACAAACTGAAACTGCAACGCCTGTACGTATATCTGAATGGTTCGGATCTCTATTGCTGGGTAGTGAAAGACTATGAAGGCTTCGACCCCGAACGCGACGGATCAGGCTCCGGAAACTTTCATTATCCGGTGCCGAGAGTCTTTACTGTAGGATTAAATATAACATTCTAATGAATCATCATTTAAATATTTACAAAATGAAAAAGATATTGACAGGTATATTAGCATTGACCATATTAATGGGCTTTAATGCATGTAACGATTATCTGGACGTTTTGCCGGACGATCAGATTACAGACGCCACATTCTGGGAAGAACCTGCAGACGCTGAAATGGCGTTAAACGGATGCTACAGATCATTGACCGACATCTGTATGCTGGGCTACGGTCCCGGTATAGATGCCGCTACCCCGAACGGTTATCAGTGGGCAAGCTGGGAAAACCGTTTGGCTTATGTGGGCAACGGTACGATATCGCCCACCACTAACCTTATTGTTCCCCGTCGCTGGCAGTTCTGCTACCAGATGGTTTATCGCGTCAACTACCTTTTCGAAAATATCGATAAGATACCCGGTTACAACAATGCGGAAAAAGAACAAGTCATAGGAGAAGCCTATTTCCTCCGTGCGCTTGCATACGACCTTCTTACCCGGACTTACGGTGGCGTGCCCATTGTAACGAAAGTAATCACAACGGCCGAATCGAAGGAACTTGTGCGCGCTTCCGAAGAAGAAAGCTGGAATCAGGTTTACAGCGACTATGATGAAGCCATCAAACGACTTGCCAAAGACGGTAAAAACGGTCAGGCCACTTTAGGCTCTGCCCTCGGAATGAAGATGAAAGCATATCTTTACAATTCACAGTGGGGTAAGGTGTTGGAATATTGTGACAAGATTGACGCGCTGGACAAGTACAGCCTCTATCCGTCTTACTATGGTCTGTTCCAGCCTGAAAACGAAGGCAACGCCGAAACGCTGTATGCTCTCAGTTTCGCAAGTGGCCCGAACAGTCAGGGTAGTTGTTTCGACCGCTACTTCCAACCTCAAAACCTGAAGTACGGCATGGACGGATCTAGTTCTACCTATCCTACTTATGCACTTGTTCGCGAATATGAAACAATAGACGGTTCGCCGATCGATCCTGAAAATCCGTACGAGAATCGCGATCCGCGTCTTGATTTTACCATCGTACGTCCCGGCGCCTATTTCCAGGGACAATTGTTCCCTACGGAGATACGTAAGCATGCACAGGCGTTGGCCGTAAGCCTCAATATCCGCAAGTATCTTATCGAAACCCGTCAAGTAGTTGAATTTCAGTCCGACCTCGATTTCATGGTGCTTCGTTATGGCGACGTATTGCTTTGCCGTGCAGAAGCACTCATCGAAACCAATCAAAATATCGACGAAGCTATCGACCTCATCAATCGCATTCGTACAGGACGCGACGATGTGAAAATCACAGCTATCCAGCACGGTTTGGCTCAAACCGAAGCCCGCAAGGTGCTACGCCACGAACGCCGTATCGAATTAGCGTTTGAAGGACAGTTCTGGGATGACATCAAGCGTTGGAAGGCCGGCCCGGAATTCTATCCCTGCACGGTTGAGGATGACAACGGCAACAGGATTGAGATTAAATTCCCCAACGGATATAAAGTAGAAAGGGATAATTATCTCCCGATTGCCAGCAGCGAATTGGCCATCAACGAAAATCTGAAACAGAATAACGGATATTAATATTTATTCATTCATTAAAACTATAATAACCATGAATCTATCACGCAGATCATTTCTTGCCTCCGGTATAGCCGGCGTAGCTGGTGCGAGCCTTTCCGGCTTGGCGCAGGCTGCATCGCTCGAATCTTCATCCCCCGCCCCAGCCAGGAAGGCCGCAGGCGTGAAGGGACGTCCCAAACTATGTGTCTCGACTTATAGCCTGCAAAGTTTCCGCCGCGACCCTGACGGAATTGAAAAAAGTATCCTTACGGCTGCCGATTTCGGTATCGACGCCGTTGATATCCTTCACCGCAGCATGCCGAGCGAAGACAACGCTTACTGCCAGAAGCTCAAACAGACGGCCTACCGCAACGGCGTGGCGCTGGCATGCCTCTCGATTCATCAAGACTTTGTAGACCCGCATCCCGAATACCGTCAGCGCATGGTAGAACACACGATCCGTTGCCTCGAACTGGCTTACAACATGGGTATCCCGGCTATCCGCCTCAACTCGGGTACGTGGGGTACGACCGGCTCGTTCAACGACCTGATGAAGGCGCGCGGCATCGAACCGCTCATCGAAGGCTATACACTCGACGATGGTTTCGGATGGGTGCAAGACTGTATTTATAAATGTATCCCCACGGCCGAAAAGTGTGGCGTAGTGATGGCGCTCGAAAATCACTGGGGCATTGCCGGCACGCCCGAAGGCATGATCCGTATCAAGAACAGCGTCAACTCCGAATGGTTGAAGTTCTTGCTCGACACGGGCAACTTCCTTGAAGATCCGTATGACAAGATCGAAAAGATTATCGGCGACTGCGCCTTCGTTTCCTGCAAAACCTATCAGGGAGGCGGCACATGGTATACGCTTGATCTGGACTACGACCGTATCATCAAAATCTTTTACGATGCAGACTATCGCGGATATATCACTCTTGAATTTGAAGGGAAAGCCGATCCTATCCAATCGTCTATTGAGAGTCTGAATCTGTTTAAGAAATCTATCGATAAATATTACACGGATTATCCCGTGAAGTAGTAATACAGCCGATATTTTATTTGTAAAAGCCGGAAGATATATGTACCTCCGGCTTTTCTATACTCAATCCTTGCGTATAAACGGTTTCATTTCTTTTCCGATTCCTGTTGCCTTGACAATGGAGCTGGCTCCTTTTTCCTTGTACAGGAAACCACGAAACATTCCGTCACTATTGAACGGCATGGCGATATGGCCGTCTCTATCTACGGCAATTAGCCCGCCATTGCCTTCCAGGGCATTCAGTTCGTGGTGGATAATGTAATGTGCAGCATCTTCTACTGTTTCTTTCAAATGGCGATATCGGGCGCAGAGGTTGTATGCTACGGCATGGCGGATGAAGTACTCACCGTGTCCGGTGCATGACACAGCACAACTTTGGTTGTCGGCATACGTCCCGGCACCAATAACCGGTGAGTCACCGATGCGTCCCCATTTTTTCTTCAACATTCCTCCGGTACTTGTGCCGGCAGCGAGATTACCCTGTTTGTCGCGTACGACGCAGCCTACGGTACCGTTTTTCCCGCTTTCCGCTTTAAATTCTTCTACCCATCTCATCGTGCGAGGCGTGGCAAAATACATGTTGTCTACGATTTCGAGTCCTTGTTCGGCAGCGAATCGCTCAGCGCCGTCGCCGCTCAGCATCACGTGCGGTGAGCTTGTAATGACGGTGTATGCTGCGTGGATGGGATGTTTAACGGTTTTCACTCCGGCTACGGCGCCGGCGCTCAGATCTCGTCCCAGCATGATAGCTGCATCGAGCTCAAATGTTCCTTCGGCCGTGACCGTTGCCCCTTTTCCGGCATTGAAGAGCGGATTGTCTTCGAGATAGCTAATGACGGCCATGACGGCCTTTTCACCATCACCGCCGGCAGAGAGAATCTCGTCGCCGATCATCAGGGCCGAATCCATGGCGGCATGGAAGGCTTCGGCTCTTGTGGCGTCGTTTTCCAGTCCGGATATGGCTCCTGCGCCTCCATGCACGACGATGGCGTAGTCGCGCTCCTGCGCCGGCGAAACGAGGTATGTACCGGCAAGAAGCAGGAGGGCGATGATTTTATTTCTGTGCATCACGTGCGGCTTTGTATGTGGCGTCGTCCCATTTCGGGAAATATCCGTCGTTGGCTAATCGCAATCCGATGCCGTAGTAGAGGTAGATGTCTTCGAGTGAACCGGAGACTTCCCACGATTCATGGTATTCGTCGGTGGGCTGGTGATAGGTGCTTTTGCCACCCCAGAGCACACCTTCGGTTGCCTTGGGATTCAGAGGCTTAGTGCCTGCTGCAAGGACGACCGGAACACCTGCTTTGGCAAAGTTGAAATGATCGGAGCGGAAGAATCCTCCACCCTGATTTGTGGTTGAGAATCTTACCGGCTTGCCTTGTATGGCGGCTGCTTCTACAACGTAGCGGTCGATGTCTTTCGACAGTCCTCCGCCCGAAGCCCGTACTTCGGAGGTACGCAGCTTGTCGCCATAGGCATCCATATTGAGGTTGATAACTGTTTTATTGAGGGGGAACAACGGGTGCTCGACGTAGTATTCGGAGCCAAGGAGTCCCGATTCTTCGCCCGTCACCGACAGAAACAGAATCGAGCGACGCGGCGGTTCGGGCAGTTGTCTGAATTTGTTGGCGATAACGAACAGAGCAGCGACACCAGAGGCGTTGTCGTCCGCACCGTTGTAGATGCTGTCGCCATTGATCGGCGTGCCGATGCCCAGATGGTCCCAGTGGGCGGAGTAGACGATATACTCATCCTTCAGGTCGGAACCGGGCAGGATACCGACTACGTTGCGGGAGTTGGCAATGCGTATGTTGTTGTTCGTTTCGATGGTCGTGGTTACGCCGAGCGGGAAGCTCTTGAATCCTTTCTGTTTGGCGGCAGCCAGCGCTTCGTCTAGTGATTTGCCGGCAATGTCGAATAGCTTTTGCGCCGCTTCGTTGGTGATCCATCCCTGTAGGGCGACCTGTTCTTTATTTCCCGTGGGCGAGTTGAGGCTAAGAATATCGCTTGCACGTCCGTTCTGTACGACACTCCAGCCGTATGCCGCAGCGGCTGTTTCGTGGAGAATCAGTGCACCGGCAGCTCCCTGACGGCTGGCTTCTTCATATTTGTATGTCCAGCGGCCATAGTAGGTCATGTAGTTCTTGCCGCGAAACAGGCTGTTGTCGTAGAATCCCGGGTCATTTACGAGCATGACGGCGATTTTGCCTCTCACGTCAATGCTTTCGTAGTCGTTCCATCCGTATTCGGGGGCGTTGATACCGAAGCCTACAAAGACCAGCTCGGCTTTCGATACTTTCAGCTTTTCTTCGGCACGCAACGTCCAAAGAACCATGTCGTCCATTATCTTGAACTGAGCCGTGCCTTTTTTCCCTTTCATCGTGACGGCGTTGCCTTTTACATTTGTTTTGATCGAGAGCATAGGTACTTCCTGAAAGTAGCTACCATTGACGGGTTGCAGTCCCAGCGCCTTGAATTTGTCGGCGATGTAGTCTACCGTCAGATCTTCGTGCCGGGTGAGCGGCTTTCGTCCGCCGAACGAATCGTCCGAAAGTTCTTTGATGCTCGTTCTGAACAATTGTTCGTCGCTGACGCTTTCCGATGAGATATTTTCTACCTGTGCCTGAAGAACCGGGGATAGCCCCAGTAAGAATAAAAATACGGTTGATACGAATTGTTTCATTTTTCTTATGGGTTAAATTTATGTTTTGTAATTATAAAATTACAACTTTTCAAGAGACTGACAATAGTTTTCTTTTTTTATGAAGTATATTTTAGTCATTCATCACAAATTCTGTGATAAATAACGTTTTAATCGTTCACTTATCACATGCTCTAACCATCTGTCCCATTTATTTTACAGTTTGATTTGCTCCATTTACATTTGCAGCAAATGAAACTTGATTGTTGTTATGAAACGTTTTGGATGTATTTTTTTATTCATTGTATTTACAGGATATGTATCAGCGCAAAACACGATCCGGGGGATTGTTGTAGACGAATCATCCCAGCCGTTACCTTATGCCAATGTATTTATAAGGGAGACATTAGAAGGTACGAGTAGCGATGAAAGCGGGAATTTTAGTTTTACTTCCTCTGCGTCTGGCGTCGTTACGCTTTCGGCCATGATGCTTGGTTATGAAACGTATAATCAAACCTTACAATTACCCCTCTCTTCTTCTCTTACGATAAGGATGTATCCGGTAAGTGTTTCGTTAGAAGGAATAGAAATAGTGGCAAGTAGTTACCAATTAGGTGGTAATAGCCAATGGAAAAAGATGAATGCGGTTGATTTGGTAACCACCGGAGGTTCGGTAGGCGATTTATACAAATCCATCGCTACGTTACCAGGTTCGCAGGTAAATGCAGAAAGCGGCAAACTATTTATTCGGGGAGGCGAGAGCCGTGAAGCGCAAACCTATATAGACGATATGCACGTATTGAACCCGTATACAACAACCAGTGAAAATGAACCGGTACGCGGGCGGTACTCTCCGTTTATGTTTGAAGGGATGACTTTTTCTTTAGGTGGTTACGACCCGGAATATTCACAAGGCTTATCCAGTGTACTTCCCCTAAGTACAAAAGACGAAAGCCCGGTAAGCAAATATGGCGTTAATATATCGTCGGTAGGAGGAGGTGGGGGAGGAACAAAGGCTTTTACCACAGGCTCTGCTTCCATCAACCTGGATTACCAGAATCTGGGGCCTTATTATAAAGTGTTTCCAAGCCGTTATGATTGGATAAATCCGTATCAACAACTCTCGGCGGGCACACAAGTACGATTCGAACCCACCGATAAGAGCCTTATAAAATTCTATGCCGGATACGACCATACACAGTTTAAACAACGTATAGGCAACGATTATCCGTTTCGCTTAAATGAAAATAATTATTACATAAATACTACCTGCCGGAATGAATCAGGCAATGGATATAACGTTTTCGGCGGAATGGCTTTTTCGTTCCGCAATCAACAAGTGAACGGAGCTATGCAAGCCGATGATATGTTTGGTTTAAAAGAGTGGGAAGTTCATTTGAAAACCAAATTAAGCAAACGCTTCTCCGGTCTTTTCAGATTACAGGCAGGAGTAGAATCAATGATTCGTTTTTTCGATACGCGATATAAACAGTCTCTTTACGTTACGGAATCCGGTATGGCCGGTGATATAAACCATTCTGTTAATGCTTTATTTGCCACCGGAAGTTTTCGCTTCTCCGATAAATTAAACATGGCGCTTTCTTCCCGTGCCGAATATACAACCATTAATAAATCCTGGAATTATACGCCTCGTGTTGCGTTCAATTACGGACTAAACGACTATTATCTTTCAGCAATAGCCGGACGTTATACTCAATTGACGGATAATGAGTATATGATTCGATCCGCCGGCTTACCATCCGAAAGTTGCTGGCATTATATTGCAGGAGGATATCATCAAAAGAACAACCGGGTATATCGCCTCGAAGCTTATTATAAAGTATACGATAAACTAACTTGTATAGAAAATGGCCTGTTAAATGCTTCGGGCAATGGATACAGTAAGGGGATCGACGCCTTTTTTAATGACGCTGAGTTAATAGACAACGTAGAATACCGGCTTTCTTATTCATTAAATTATTCCGAACGTAAATACAGGGATTATCCGGTAAAGGATGTGCCGCAATTTGCCTCCCGTCATAATATATCCTTATCTGTCAAGTACAATTTACCCTTACTTAAAAGCATTATCGGAATAACGAACCGTTATGCCAGCGGACGCCCTTGGCATAATCCCGAAAAAGAAGGATTTATGAATGCACGAACCCCTCATTACAATAGCCTTGATATTAGCTGGACATTTCTTGCCGATAAGAAACTGATTGTTTTCGCTTCGGCTTCGAATGTGTTGGGTAGAAAGAATATCTATAATTATACATTGTCGAGAACACCGATGACGAATGCTTCTCAAAACTTCTTCTTTATAGGTGTATTTATCACCTTGGGAGGAAACACCGCTTATGATGTGTCCAATTTTTAAAATAATAAGAGTATGAAAAAGTTTGTATGTATTTATTTAAGTGTATTTATCAACGTAGTAGCAACAACCGTTTATGCGCAAGAAGATGCGCTAAGCCAACAATTAATGACAGCTGTTACACGCTTGGACAGCGCCCATTCCACAGAAGAATTACAAGAGGCGCGTAATCTTTTCCAACGCATCCATACGGTTTATCCGGACGACTGGGCTTCGTGTTATTACCAGGCGTATATCAATATAAACCTCTTTTTCAGGAATAACGGCCCGGATGTAAAGCAAAAACTAATAGAAGAGGCCGGAGCAAACATCGATAAACTAAAACGAATGAAAAGCTTATCAAAAGAAGTACGCTCGGAAATCAGTACGCTGAACGGTTATTACTACTATGCCATCATGTCTGTAGACCCTCAGACAAACGGGCCCAAATATTCAAATAATGTCATTTCATCGTATGCCGAAGCCCTGAAATTAAACCCGCAAAACCCACGCGCCATCCTGCTGAATGCCTATTTCCAACGAAATCTGTCTTCTTTCATGGGTAGCACCTATGCGCCTTTTGAAAGTGACAAGACAAAAGCCAAGGAGCTCTATGAACAAGAAGATAAGACATCAATAATGCCTCATTGGTGGGTGGAGATTGAGTAGAAAGCCCAATCAATACCTGCATCCATGTTTGTTAATGATACAGAATTAGGCTTTGCTTTAGAGAAAGGCTTATTCAGGATGGATAAACAAAACAAGCTTGGCAGATACGAAAAGTTAATATAGAATCAACTAATGTATAGTTGACAATTGTTGTAATAACACATATCCACTTGGCAGCACACCGTGTATTTCTAATTGGACGGTATCATTTTTGATATAATACGAAGTAGGGAAGCGGGTTGTTAGTTGGAAGAGTTGTTGCGGAGGGTGTTTTTTGATCTGAAAATTCGGATTAAACAGACTGTCGAATCTTTCTCCAATAGTATCGTCTGTTATAAAGGACAAAGCAACAACCTTATCTACAACCCCTAACCGTTCATATTGTTTTAGATTTTCAATTGAATTGTAGCAATGTGGGCAAGAATACGAGAAAGCAAATATTAAATACGTAGAATCAATTGAAGTTTTCACAAACTCATCGAGCCTTGAGTATCTGATATTTTTGTTTACATATTTCCCGTTTGTGATATATAATGTAGCACCATTGGGTTCATTCCTATGTTCTACATAAGTATATCCTGTAACAAAAGATACAACACACAGAATGCATAACATAATTACTGCTTCTTTTTTGTCAATTACTTTATGCGTATTGTTGCTGTGTAGAAAGACAAAAAATAATAAGCCCATCAAAATGAAATTACGTATAAACACAAGGATAGGTGGCATATCAAGCAAAGAGAAATAGCCAAAACAACCGCAATCTGTAATGTTTATAAAAAGATATCCATACAAATAAACTACCGATATGCCTGTAACAAAGCAAAGAGCTGCCAAACTTGTTTGTTTCAACTGGAAATAGAAAAACAGGAAAAGCCCCAATACCATTTCCAGCAAGATAACAAATGGCGCTAAAAAGCTAAACCAGGCAGATCCATACAACGCTATTTTTTCAGCAAACATATAGGTTTCTAATGATTTTCCTATTCCTGATATTAAAAATATTATCCCTGTTATAAGGGATAATATTTGTACTATTTTATCCATTTTCTTGCATTTATAAGCTAACGCAGGAAACAGATGTTCCTCCCTCTTCCCTAAGCCACCGAGATAGTTCACCACATGAAGAAATACCTTCTTCTCTCATTTCCGATGAGCTTACGGTTTCAGTATATTTCTCCCCGCCGTAATAATACGTACATGTGCATCCTGAAGAAGCTGAAGAAGAATCGCCATCACCATCACAAGAAACACAGAAAATGCCTACTGTCATAAGACCTAAGCAGCCGATTAATAAAATTGCTTTTTTCATTATCTTTTTTGTTTTACGTCCGATCCTTATCAGACATTAATAAAATGTATTTAGAAATTAATTCCCAACGTTATTGATGGAGTAGAAGAAAATTTCAAATCCTTTCCGAGTTCATTAAAATCAGTCCCATAACTTGCCGACAAGTATAAGCGATTAAAATTCACCCCTAAACCAATTTGCAATCCAAATATATTTCCTCTTGCATTTATGCCGACATAAGGAAATATCGAATACTATATTTATTTAATGTTGTAAGAAATGTTTTTGCTTTATTATAGATTTTGTTTTTGTTGATCTATAGTCATAATCATAAGAATCAAAATACCATTGATAATTTGCCCCGGAAGGTTTTTTACTTGTATACGTGCCTGCTTCCCCATTTCCGTTAAAAATTCCGGTATATTTCCAATATGCTAAATTCCACCCTTTTTTAAACTCCAAATCATATTTTATGTAATCATATTCATTTTCAAGTACTCCTTTAAGAGTAACATTCCTATCAACATAAACCCATTCGACTATGTCATATTCTTCATCACCCAAATATAGATGACCAATATAATTTTCGTCTTCATCGAGGGCCACAAACTCTTCAAGGTACCATATTTTAGCATTTTCATCACTTATTGTAATATCACCATCCCAATGATCTCTTTCAATTGGATACAAGTATTTAGAAGATAAAGTAGTCGGGAGTTTCAATTCAAAACCTTTATTCTTGTATGGTGCCTGAGCAATTACATCATAATAAGAATAATCCGAATAATACGGTATTGGTACTATTACTGTCGTTATGCGATTAGAACTATTAATTACATTGGTAGCCTTAATTGTTGAGACATTGTCGTCATTCTCGTTTTTTGGGCTACTATCGTCATTCTCGCAAGAATAAAACACTGTGATTGTTAGTCCTAAGGTTAAAATAGCCCAGGTTTTTAAAAATATATTTTTTATCATTGCTTTTTTGTTTTATGTCCGATTCTCATCAGACATGGGTTATAACTTTGGAATTTCATTTGTCCTTTACAGTTTTGATGTACGCACATAAAAAAGCGCGGACAAAACTCCAAATATTTGTTATACGAGGTTCTAGACTACCTTTGCAACCAAATAAACGAGTAAAGCCCACGCCGATTGACGTGAGCATCAACTGCTTTATTCTTGGTTGCTTTCTGAAATTGTCTAGATTTCGTATAGCAAGAATAGAAGTTAACGCTTTTTCCAATATTTTAAAATGCGCGTATTCTTACGCTTTTTATTCCATAGGCAAATGATATAGAATTAGTTTATGCACAAAAGTATAAAATTCTCTGATATAACAAAATATTTATAACCTCTAACTTGCTACAACTGAATAGTCCCTGTTTTTTCGAAAGCCATTTCTAGAAAAGACTATAGGAAACCAGTACGCTATACGATTATTTTTCAGTTTTTAGCGTCCTTTCAATCAAAAAATACAGATTGACAAAAGTAAAAAAATCATTACGATGTCTCTACAAAACCATTACGAAGACTTTACAAAAGCATTGTGATGATTTTAGTAAACCATTGAGAAGACTTTAAGGAACCATCATAATGATTTGGTAAACACCTATTTTGATGTTTGCCCTGTAACGGAAAGGTAAGGGTTACTAACGGATATTTTTTGTTTATATTTATAGGTAAGGAAGTGGAGGATTTTTCAGCAAGCATATGAGTTTTTAGTGGTTTTCCGATCCCTGATAGTATAAATATTATCCCTACAATGAGGGATAATATTTGGACTATTTTATTCATTTTTCATCTCTGACTGAGTTTTTGGTTTCTCAGACATTAATAATGAATTTACTGTATTTAGAAATTAACTCCCAGCGTTATTGATGGAGCAGAAGCCAATTCTACATCTTTTGCGATTTTATTGAAATCGCCTCCATAACTTGCCGACAGATATAAGAAATTAAAGTTCACCCCGCAGCCAATTTGCCATCCAATTTGCAATCGTTTGAATGCCTCATCGTCCATATCATCTTTATCAAAGACGTTGATGGATTCCTTTTCACCGCCATATGATCCGGTAATTTTCCCGGATATATTTCCCCTTGCATTTATGCCGGCATAAGGAAATATCGAAAAGGTTTCATTAATTGCATATTTATATCCAATATTTATTGGAACATGAATGGAGTACATATTGAAATCTATTTTTACGCCATCCTCGTCGAGAATATTTGAGTTGAAATATTGGAAATCTGCTCCGGTTTCCGCAAAAATAGGTGATTGTGAAGAGATCGGAAAAGCTTTCACGAATCCTAGGGAAAGGCCTGTCATATCTTTCTCAAGATTATTAATGTCAATTGTCATAGGACTGTATGAAACACGAATACCGAACCATCCATCGACATCAGAACTTTGAGACATGTTAGAACTGCTTGAATTAGTGAATTGTGCAGATACTGTTGCCGTTATACACAACAGACAAACGATTAAAATACTTGTAATCTTTCTCATAACTGTAATAATAATGAATTTATTGTATTTAGAAATTAACTCCTAATGTTATTGATGGAGCAGAAGCCAATTCTACATTTTTTGCGATTTTATTGAAATCGCCTCCATAACTTGCCGACAGATATAAGAAATTAAAGTTCACCCCGCAGCCAATTTGCCATCCAATTTGCAATCGTTTGAATACCTCATCGTCCATATCATCTTTATCAAAGACGTTAATGTCATAGGATTCCTCTTCATCGTCATACGCATACGATCCGGTAACTTTCCCGGATATATTTCCTCTTGCACTTATGCCGACATAAGGGAATATAGAAAAGGTTTCGTTAATTGCATATTTATATCCAATATTTATTGGGACATTAATGGAGTACATCTTGAAATCCATTTTTAATGCCTCCCCATAATCTTCATCCTTCTCGTCGAGAATAGTTGAGTTGAAATATTGAAAATTTGCTCCGATTTCCGCAAAAATAGGTGTTTGTGAAGAGATCGGAAAAGCTTTCACGAATCCGAAGGAAAGGCCTGTCATGTCTTTGTCTTCATCATCAAAGTCAATTGTCATAGGACTGTATGAAACACGAATACCGAACCATCCATTGACATCAGAACTTTGAGACACGTTAGAACTGCTTGAATTAGTGAATTGTGCAGACACTGTTGCCGTAATACACAACAGACAAACGATTAAGATACTTGTAATCTTTTCCATAACTGTAATCTTTTTTAATAATTAATACTGTTTTTATTTAATGTTGTAAGAAATGTTTTTGCTTTATTGTAGATGTCTCATTTTCTGAGCCGTTGTCGTCTTTATCACAAGAATAAAACACTGTGATTGTTAGTCCCAAGGCTAAAATAGTACAGGTTTTAAAAATATGTTTTTCATTTTTTACCCTTGATTCGTGTCGGGCACAACTTTTGGTTTAAACTCATTTAATAGTTGAAAGTCACTCTCCAGATATTGGCAACTCCTTCCGCATTTCCTCGCTGAGAGATGAAGTAAATGTATTTTCCATCTTTGCTCCATACCGGACTTAGATCATCTGTGGCATGATAAGTAATTTGGGTGAAATCCGTTCCATCTATACGGGCTGCGAATATGTCGGTATTCAAAAAGGAGGCTTTGGGACTTATTGGGATTTTGTTGCTTCCAACAAATAAAATCCATTTCCCATCCGGAGACAATGCCGGAGAAGTAAAACTACGGTCACGATCAGATATAATATTTTCTTCCACTCCGGTTTCATAATTAATTTTCCAAATCTCTCCTCTTCCTTCTACATTCATGCGGGAACAGAAAAAAGAATTTGTGTTGGAAATAGGAAATGGATTAATTCCGTTGGTGTAATTAGACAAAAAATTGTTCTGGATATCGTAATTCCAGATACTGAGATTATTCTTCTCTTGACGGGCAAAAAATATGTATCTCATGTCGGCAGAATATACTGGAGAGTAATCTTGATTACCAGTGGTTATTTGACGACAAGAGTAACCACTACTGGCGCTTGTTTGAAAAATCTGATTGGTATTTCCTCTTCTTTCGGAAAAACAGATCAATGTTCCGTCCGGTGAATAAGAGAAATCTATTACATTGGAACGATTGGTGCGTTGGGTGCTTCCTCCTTGTTTTTCTAATTCTTTGATAAATATATTTGTTTCATTATTTCGATAGGAAATATATGCGATACTTTTTCCATCGGGAGAAACATCTATAATCCGGCCGGAAAACCAATTGAGATTACTAAAGGGTTTCGAAAATGACGCGGAAGAACGTCTTACAACCGGCATGTAAAGGTAATCACTTGGAGCTGTAACTTGCATAAAGTCGAGTCCCTTTTCTTCAGGAACGGATACAACTGAATAATCGACCCTTTGAGCAGATAGGCACTGCATCGCCAGCAAAAAGAGGACGAATAAAATATTTTTTCGAATCAACATTTCTTTTTTGTTTTACGTCCGATCCTCATCAGACATGAATTATAACTTAGGGATTTTATTTGTCCTTTATATGTTTTAAGGTACGCACATAAAAAAAGCGCGGACAAAGCTCTCTATAATAGAGGTTAACACTTTTTCCAATAGTTTAAAATACGCGTATTCTTACACTTTTTTATTCCATAGGCAATAATATAGGATCAGTTTCTATGCAAAAGTATAAAATTCTCTGATATAACAAAATATTTCAACAATTCTTCGGAGACTTGGGGTTATATTCCTTGAGAAAGGGTTGGTATGAAATTTCATATTTACATCTTTTTATAATCGCTCGGCGACATGCCCGTTTTTCGTTTAAAGTATTTTCCGAAAAAAGACTGTGAAGGGAAATTCAGTTCGTTGCTGATTTGTTGGACGGTCATATTTGTTGATTTCAGAAGCGCTTTGGCTTCGAGTATTACAGAATCTTCAATCCAGTCGGAAGCTGATTTACCTGTGGCCGACTTGATTACCTGCGACAGATATTTTGGTGTAAGGTTGAGCTTATCGGCGTAAAAGGCCGTTTCGCGTTCATGGCGGTAATTTTCACGAACAAGTTTTGTAAACTCTTCTGTCAGCAGGCCTTGACGAGTTTGCACCGTTGTTTCAACATGTTTTGGAAAATACGTATAAGCCATATAGAAAAACATCTGTGTTAAATGTTTAACCATTTCCAAACGATAGGGATTATCGGTCATCGTTATTATTTTCTTTATCATCAAAAAATATTTTCGGACAACCGACATATCTTTCGGATCGAGTTGAGCGTATGGCTTTTCCGTAATAGCAGTTGCCATAGACAATCGTTTGTCGATGCCGGGCAACATTTCGGGTGCGAAATGGTTTGACACAACAAGACAATAACCTGTAAAATCGTCACTGATCTGTTCATAATGCAATATTTGATGAGGTAGAATAATGGTTACAAAAGGGGCGGTCAAACTGTAAGGCTTGAAATCAATCGTACCGCTTCCTGTTCCTTTGGTACAAAACACAATAAACAACATATCAAATTTGAAGGGATAACTAAAGATGGGAGTATTCACATTCGTAAAATCATCGAATAAAATAATGTCGTTGCCGATGCTTGCGCTTTTTACATTGTTTATATTGTTTATTATGTCCATTTGCCACGATAACGGCGTTACCTTCTTTTCCATCTTTCTTTTTTTAATAAGGTTAGAAAGATACAACTTTTCAGCGCTTTGTTCCAAAAATAATTTCTTTATTCCGGAAAATAAATCTTTTTTCCATCTTTTAGTGCAATTTTTAGGCAATATTGACCTTGTGCCGTCTTAGAAACAATCCTAATTTTGCGACCGAAAATTTAATCGTAAAAAAATGAATAAGTCGAATAAAATTAAAACACATAATTAATAAAATGGATCATTATTTGAAAATAAGCCTTGCGGCACTATTGCTGTGTGCCTTTGCCGCCTGTTCCAAACAAAAAGGAACGCAAATGCAGGAGAAAATCATACCTGTGAAAGTGATGGAAATTATCGCAACGCAAACGGCAAACGAACAAAATTATGTCGGTACGGTGGAAGAATCGGTTGCCGTTTCGCTCTCGTTTTCAAATACGGGAACGGTGGAACAGGTACTTGTGTCTGAAGGACAAAGGGTAGCCAAAGGCCAGTTGCTTGCCACGCTCAACGCCACGACGGCGCAGAATGCCTATGATGCCTCGCAGGCAAAACTCGTGCAGGCGCAAGATGCTTACGACCGACTTGTAAAAGTTCACGAGAGTGGCAGTTTGCCCGATATTAAATTTGTAGAAATAGAAACGGGCTTGCAGCAAGCGAAATCTATGGCTGCCGTTAGTAAAAAATCACTAGACGACTGTAAAATGTATGCTCCGCGCAACGGCGTGATTGCTACCCGCAGCATTGAAGTCGGTGAAAGCGCAATGCCCGGTATGTCGGCGTTCAAACTTGTATCGGTGGATAAAGTGAATGTAAAAATACCCGTTCCGGAAAACGAAATCGGCGGTGTTCAAACCGGACAAGCAGCAAGCATTACCGTTCCTGCACTCAACAACGCCGTTTTTACCGGAAAAATCGAGATGAAAGGTGTTGCCGCCAATGCATTGTCGCACACTTACGAGGCGAAAATCGGAATTGATAATAATACGCAGATGAAAGATATTCTGCTGCCCGGAATGGTTTGTAAAGTCTCTCTGGCTACCGAAAGCAGTATAACGGCCTTTGTTGTGCCTAATCATGCTATCCAAATTTCACCCGACGGCAAATGCTTTGTCTGGTTGGCAGAAGATAATACCGCCCGTCGCTGCTTTGTCAAGACAGGTAGTTTGGCCAATGACGGAATTGTTGTTACCGAAGGACTTCAGGCAGGCAGTAAAATCATTGTCGAAGGATTTCAGAAAATAAGTGAAGGAATGAAAATTTCAATTACGAACTAACGACAAAAGCGATGCAAAAAAACAATACAATCATTGAATGGGCCATGCAAAACCGGCAAATTATTATTTTGTTGGTCGCCGCGTTGTTTATTGCGGGAATTTACTCGTTGGTGATGATGTCGAAGCAAGAAATGCCCGAATATACCATTCGTCAGGGTGTTGTTGTCGGCGTGTATCCGGGTGCTGGTTCGCAGATGGTAGAGGAACAAATGACCAAACCGCTCGAACGCTACCTTTTTACTTACGCTGAAGTGAAACGTGCCAAAACCACGTCCAAATCGGAAGAAGGAATTTGCTACATCTTTGTGGAATTGGCCGACGATGTGAAAGATAAAAACGTGGTTTGGAGTAAAATCAAACATGGCCTGACACAGTTTAAATCTTCTCTACCCACTGGCGTTTTGGCAGTGATTGCCAACGATAACTTCGGCGATGTGTCTTCGCTGCTCATCACCATGGAATCGGACGATAAAACCTACCGCGAACTCGACAATTACGCCGACGGACTGGAAGACCGCCTACGCTGCGTGCCTACAGTTGCTAATGTACGACGTTTCGGTTCTCAAAAGGAACAAATTACCATTTATGTTGACAACGAAAAACTGTCGGCTTATGGTATCGGCTCCAAAATGCTTATGGCAAACCTCTTTGCGCAAGGTTTTACCACTACAAGCGGTACACTGGAAAACAGCCGGAATGTTATGCCGATTCATATTGCAGAGAGTTTTCACAGCGAACAAGAAATTGCCGGCCAGATTATTTTTTCCTCACCACAGGGTGATGTGGTGCGCGTGAAAGACATCGGACGGGTGGTGCGCGAATATCCCAAAGCCGACAGTTACATTACCCACAACGGGCGGAAATGCGTACTGTTGTCGGTCGAAGTTAATCCTTCAGCAAACATTATCGCTTTTGGGAAAGAAGTCAATGAGGTGTTGGACAAATTCAAAGCCGAACAACCTGAAAGCGTGAATATCAATCGAATCGTAGACCAGCCTGAAATAGTTGGTGCGTCCATCAACCATTTTTTGATGGAACTGCTGATTGCCATTCTCGCCGTTGTGCTTGTAACGATGATTTTGTTGCCCTTCCGTGTGGCGGCGGTGGCGGCAACGTCTATTCCCATTACCATCGGCATCACGCTTGCAGTCATGTTTATGACAGGTATTCCGTTGAATATGATTACGCTGGCAGGATTGATTGTAGTGTTAGGTATGATTGTGGATAACTCCATTGTGGTGGTAGACAGTTACATCGACAAGCTCGACAGTGGCAAAGACCGTTGGGAATCGACTATCCGCAGCGCACAGGAATATTTCAAGTCTATTCTGTCGGCAACGCTTGCCATCAGCATTACCTTTTTCCCGCTGCTGTTTGTTACCACAGGCACTATTCACGATTTTCTGATACATTTTCCCTGGGCGATTGGAATCACGCTCACTATTTCGCTGATTGTGGCGATGCTAGTTATTCCGATTATTCAATATTTCCTGATTAAAAAAGGCCTTGTTCAACTGAAAAAGGAAAGTGGGAAACAAGATAGAAAATCTATTCTCGACTATGTTCAATCGACTTACGAGCGTCTGCTTGCTACTGTTTTTACCTATCCGAAAACCACCCTTGCTATTGCCCTTGCGAGTGTTGTGGCAGGTGGATTGATTTTTATAAATATTCCGCAAAGAATGATGCCGATTGCCGAGCGCGATCAGTTTGCCGTTGAAATTTATTTGCCACAGGGTAGTCCGCTCGATAAAACTGCCTCTGTGTGCGACAGTTTGGAAAACATCTTACGGGCAGATGAGCGCGTCAAATCCGTTTCCGCATTTATCGGTACAAGTTCGCCGCGCTTTCATGTGGTCTATGCGCCCAATATGCCGTCGAAAGCCTACGGACAATTTATTGTCAATACCATTTCGAATAAGGCGACCGAAGAAATGTTGGACGATTACACCAACAACTATGCCTATTATTTCCCTGAAGCCTATGTCAGGTTTAAACAGCTTGATTTTCAGGCTGTCGATGCACCGGTAGAAGTTCGGCTTATCGGCGAAAATATTGAAAGTTTGAAAACACAGGCGGAAAAAATAAGCAATTATCTGCAATCGCTCGACGAATGTTCGTGGGTGCGTACAAGTTTCGATACTCCAGTTCAGGGAGCGAAAATAGAACTCGACCTTGACGAAACTTCGCGTTTGGGAATTAACAAAACATTGGTTTCCCTGGGTATTTCATCGGGCTTGACGGGTATGAAAATCAGTGATCTATGGGAAGGAAACTATGCTGTGCCTGTGTGCATCGAGCCGGAAAAAGCCGACAATACAGTTTCTGATTTGCAAAATGTACAGATTTCCGGATTACTTGGAGCGGCTGTCCCCTTGCGGCAAATCGGTCATATTACGCCCGAATGGGAAGAAGGCTATATCACGCACCGCAACGGTTTAAGAACATTGAGCGTTCTTGCCGACATAAAGCGCGGTGAATACGCTAATAAGGTTTTTGCAAAAATGAGTCGTTATGTTGATAGCGAGATAGCACCGCAACTGCCCACCGGAGTGGAATATGAATATGGTGGCTTGTCTGAGTTTGAAGACGAAACGATGTCGCCGATGTATCTGGGAATGGTTATTTCGTTTGTCATCATGTTCTTCATTCTTATCTTCCATTTCCGCAAAATTAAAATGGCGGTTATCATTATGCTTGCCTCTTCGTTAAGCATCTTTGGAGCGGCGTTCGGCGTGTGGGTTTTGAACATTGATTTCAGCGCCTTTGCTATTTTGGGCATTATAGGACTGGTCGGTATAATCATTCGTAATGGTATAATTATGTTCGATTACATCGAATTTCTGCGGTTCGTACGTGGCGAGACGGTTCGACAGGCCGCTTTTGAAGCCGGGAAACGCAGGATGCGCCCCATATTCCTTACTTCCGCCTGCGCCTCCATGGGCGTGTTGCCGATGATTATCAGTGCAAGCCCGATGTGGTCGGGTATGGCGGCAATCATCTTCTTCGGAACGCTGATTTCGATGACGTTGATCGTTACCGTGTTGCCGGTAGTGTATTGGCTGGTTTACAGAAAGCAAGATGAAATTTA
>JAISDJ010000183.1 GCA_031264865.1 Tannerellaceae bacterium
CAAAGTTCATGGGGCGTACTTTTGCCTGATTACCGTCGGATGTAGCTAAATAGTATAACCCACAAGTGTTTAGAAATTCTATAATTTCATTCATGTCATCTAATTATTTATTTAATAGTAAAAATTTCCGTAAAGGTAATTATGAACCATCTTTCCATTGTTTTCACAAAAACGCCAAGATTATCCATTATCGGAACTTTTATATCTTTGCAGTCATCATTCTACATATATATAATATGCAAAAAACTCATGGATGAAATATTCTCTTTAAAATCCCGGCATTATTATTATGCCGAAACACATTTGAACACATTTGGAAATTTCCCCTGCCGGACAGACTGTGGAGTTGTGTTTTTATGTACCTCCGGAGAAGCTGTTATTAACATCGGCTTGGTAGAATGCCGGATTACAAAAGACGTGGAAACCGTCATCCTGCCAGGTACCACTTTCACCATAATCGAATCTTCGGAAGATTTTTTGGCAAAGGCGTTCACGTTCTCAAAAGAGATATATGATTATACAGTGTTGAGGCTTGGCATCTCTTTTTCCAGATACCTGATAAACGCACCATCTTATTTACTTTCCAACAATAGTGATTTTCTGAAGAATGCTAAACTTTGCATGGAAACGGCAGCGCTAATCCATAAGGAAAAAGATAACGATTTTGTCCTGTTATTACAACGCAATTTTGTACAAAATTACTTCTTGTATCTCTATGACAAGTGCAAGTATCAAGGACGTTTTGAACATCCGGAAAATCAAGGTACACGCAAACAGAGGCAGTTTTATACATTCCTTTCATTACTCGACAGTCATATAGTAGAAGAAAGAAGCGTAACTTTTTACGCGGAAAAGCTATGCATTACACCGAGATATTTAAGAAAAATCACCGAAAGAACTACGACTGGCGAGTCACCCAAAGAATTGATTGATAAAAGGCTGGTACTTGAGATAAAAGTCCGGCTACAAAATCTCGATATATCCATACAGGAGATTGCAGACGAGCTGAATTTCCCCGACCAATCCTATCTAAGCCGCTACTTTAAACTCCATACCGGCATATCACCATCCATGTATCGAAATCAAATCAAGTCATAACGATAATGGGGTAATTTCATTTAGTTTTGGTTATCTTTGCCTCTTTAATTAAAAATAGTTCCAACAATCACATCCCGGCAAATACCAACAAGCGATTATATGAATAAAATTGTAAGCAAAGAATTTTTCTCTGCAAATGTAGTAAAACTGGAAGTGGAGGCGCCTTTAATAGCTCGTTCGCGTAAAGCCGGTCACTTTGTTATTGTGAAAATAGGAAAAAATGGCGAACGTATCCCTTTAACCATTGCGGGTGCTGATTTGGAAAAAGGGACTATCACCTTGGTTATTCAGGCAGTGGGTGGCTCATCTAAAAAAATATGTGCACTGAATGTTGACGACGAAATTACCGATTTGGTAGGCCCGTTAGGACAAGCCACACATATCGAAAAAATCGGGACGGTTGTTTGTGCCGGCGGCGGTGTAGGTGTCGCTCCACTAATGCCTATCGTAGAAGCCTTTCACAAAGCAGGTAATCGTGTAATCGTTGTATTGGCGGCACGGACAAAAGAGCTGGTCATTCTTGAAGAACAGATGCGCGTAAATTCCGATGAAGTAATCATCATGACGGATGATGGTTCTTATGGTACAAAGGGATTGGTAACAGACGGCATAGAAAGTATTATCAACCGAGAGAAGGTTGATTTATGTGTTACAATAGGCCCGGCCATTATGATGAAGTTTGTTTCTGCATTGACAAAAAAATATGATATCCCTACTGTAGCGTCTCTCAATACGATTATGGTAGATGGTACCGGCATGTGTGGTGCCTGTCGTATTACGGTGGGAGGAAAAACAAAATTCGTATGCGTAGATGGCCCTGAATTTGACGCTCATCAGGTAGACTTCGACGAAATGCTGATGCGTCTTAGCGCTTACAAGGATATAGAAAAGAAATAAAAGAGGAACTATCATGACAATCGAAGAACAACTAACTATTCGTCGCACGGAACCCTGGCGCGAAGAATTACGGAAAAGTATAAAGGCTAAAGACCGCTCAAACATCGAACGGGTGCACATGAATGAACTCGATGCGGAATATCGCAGCCACTGTAATGAAGAAGTAAACAAAGGATTAACTCCTCAACAGGCTAGAAAGGAGGCGCAACGCTGCCTGGATTGCGCCAAACCGACATGTATGGAAGGATGCCCTGTAAATATTAATATTCCGACATTTATAAAATATATTGAAGCCGGCGAATTCCCGGAAGCCGCGAAAGTATTAAAAGAAACAAGCGCTCTGCCGGCTGTTTGCGGACGCGTATGTCCACAAGAAAAACAATGCGAAGCACAGTGCATTCATCTCAAAATGAAAAAAGAAGCGGTCGCTATCGGTTATCTGGAACGTTTTGCCGCCGATTATGAACGGAAAAGCGGACACATTTCCATTCCTGAAACGGCTCAATCGAACGGCATTAAAATAGCGGTCGTAGGTTCAGGTCCTGCCGGATTATCTTTTGCCGGAGCTATGGCAAAATCGGGTTATGACATCACGGTATTTGAAGCATTGCACGAAATAGGAGGCGTACTTAAATATGGCATTCCAGAATTTCGTCTTCCAAACGAAATAGTAGACATTGAAATTGACATCTTACGAAAAATGGGTGTAAAATTCTTAACCAATTGCATCGTTGGCAAAACTATCACATATGAAGATTTACACGACGATGGTTTCAAGGGTATCTTTGTTGCCAGCGGTGCCGGACTGCCTAACTTCATGAATATATCAGGGGAAAACCTAGTGGGCGTAATGTCGTCTAACGAATACCTTACCCGTGTGAACCTAATGAATGCAGCCCATCCGGAAAGCGATACGCCAGTCTTAATCGGTAAAAAAGTAGCCGTTATCGGAGGAGGTAATACTGCCATGGATTCTGTACGAACGGCACGCCGTTTAGGAGCAGAACGTTCTATGATTGTCTATCGTCGCAGTGAAGAAGAAATGCCCGCCCGTATTGAAGAAGTGAAACATGCCAAAGAAGAAGGCATTGAATTTCTTACACTTCACAATCCGATTGAATATATCGGCAATGAGCAAGGGCATGTTAAACAAATGCGTTTGCAAAAAATGGCATTAGGAGAACCGGACGCTTCAGGGCGCCGCCGTCCCGTCGCTATTAAAGGAGACATTGAAACAATTGATGTGGATGAGGTAATCGTTAGTATAGGCGTATCGCCGAATCCACTTATTCCACGTACTTTTCAAGGATTGGAAGTAAGCAAATGGGGGACAATTATCGTAAATGAATCTACTATGCAATCGGCACTAAACGATGTATATGCCGGAGGAGATATCGTTCGTGGAGGTGCTACTGTAATCCTCGCGATGGGCGATGGGCGCAAAGCTGCCGCTGCTATGCATGAACACCTAAAGATTATTAACCATCCATAACGTTCTTTGTATACTAACAGGCTATTTCAACCCGTTTTACTAATAAATCCAATAATCGACATTTGAAACAGTAAATACGCAAAATTGACTTTTAGATTCTGATTTATTTTGTTTATATTTGGTAACTGTAAAACTTAACTAAAGCAGTATGAAGATTGCATTGTTATTGAGAAGTAAGAAACAGCTGAAGAATGAAAATGAAGTTGAAAAAGCTGTTGTATTTGATGTTGAAAAAGACAAGGTAGTAGGTGTTGAAAACGAAACGCTGCAATCAAAGGATGTAAAAGCGTTAACATCCTGGGCGCAGACTAAAAAGGTAAAGGAGATTTACTCTCCTTTTGTAGATGAACAACTTCGTATTATTTGTAAAGCTCTTGGCATAAAGGTAAGAGGATACGATGAACTGTCGGATGACAGGTTGTTCCAAACGTTTATTTTGTAACAATTTAAAAGAATAATTAAAAACCGATTATCAGTGGAGAAACGCCTGCGATAATCGGTTTTCTATTTTTATTGGCATCCATGACAACCAACACACTGAGCTAACTCACCCCTGAAACGTTTTTCCACCAAATGATGAAGACGTTCTTTTAACCCGTCCAAACGTACATTTTCTACTACATCGGCAGTAAAGGCTACACTTAGCATCATGCGAGCCTCCTCTTTAGGAATACCACGGCTTTGGAGATAAAACAAGGCATTTTCGTCTAACTGGCCTGTTGTCATGCCATGCGAACACTTTACGTCATCTGCATAAATTTCGAGTTGAGGCTTGCTATACATTCGAGCTTCACGGGTAATCAACAGATTTCGGTTGGTTTGATAAGCAACCGTCTTTTGTGCGCCTTCTTTCACCAAAATACGTCCGCTGAAAGCTCCAATCGAATGGTCGTTTAGTACATTCTTAACCAATTCGTTGCAGGTACAATTCGGTACGGCATGCGTAATATGGCTATATATATCAACTTGTTGTTCCGCATCAAGAATAGACATGCCACAAAGCGTAGATTCGGCATATTCGCCGTTTAATTCAATATAATAGTTATTACGAGTCAGGCCGTTATTTAATGTTATCCCATTCACCAACACATTACTGGAAGCTTCTTGCTTAACATGAAAAGAAGCAAAACGAGTGGTAGACGGACTACTTTCTTCCAGATCATACAAATCAAAGCATGCATTCTCTCCTGCAAAGATCTCAACTACTTCGGTAGTCAGAAACTTCACATCATCTATACTATGATCGCATACTAATAATTTCGCTTGCGAATGAGACTCCATAATCACCAATATCCGGCGGTTTGCCATAGTGTCTACATCGCTACGGAAGATATTGACTAATTGTATAGGCTTTTCTACCACCACTCCTTCCGGTACATAAACAACGAATCCATCCTGCGCCAACATCGTATTCAACGCTATTATTCCATCTTTGCTACCGGCCGCTTTTCCATAATAACGTTCTGCAATAGCTGGATTTTGTTCGGAAAAAGCTTTTAATCCTCCGGCATATACTCCTTCCGGCAACTTCACATTGGACTTTACTTTATCACAAAAAGAATCATTCACAATAAAATAAAGTGCCGTACTCAGATTCGGCACATCGCAACGAAATACGTCATATGGGTTCACCGGTACATTAATTCGGTTAAGATTAATACCGTAATCAGGAGCAAAAGCTTGTGCAACATCCGTATACTTATAGTCTTCGTGTTTTATCGAAGGGAAACCCAATCGTTCAAAATCAGCAAAAGCGCTTGTCCGATATCTATTTAATACCTCAGACGAATGGCTTCGTATCAGGTTTTCGTATTGAGTAAATAAATCGATATATTGTTGTTCTGCTTTCATATTTATTCATCCGCTTCGGTTTTCAACCAATCATAGCCTTTCTTTTCTAATTCCAACGCTAATTCAGGGCCTCCTGTTTTAATAATACGTCCTTTATACAGTACGTGTACTACATCCGGTTTGATATAATCCAACAATCGTTGATAATGAGTAATAACAATCGTTGTATTTTCAGGTGTTCGTAAGGTATTTACTCCGTTAGCCACAATACGCAACGCATCGATATCCAGACCACTATCCGTTTCATCAAGAATAGCTAGTTTCGGCTCCAGCATAGCCATTTGGAAAATCTCATTCCGTTTCTTTTCTCCTCCTGAAAAGCCTTCATTTACGCTACGTCCGGTAAGCTTACTATCCATATCTACGATAGCCCGTTTCTCCCGCATCAACTTTAGAAAATCTGTAGCCGAAACAGGTTCGAGATTATTATATTTGCGATGTTCATTCACTGCCGCACGCATAAAGTTTACCATACTTACGCCTGGTATCTCTACCGGATACTGGAAACTAAGGAATATTCCTTCCCTACTTCTATCTTCCGGAGAAAGCTGGAGTAAGTCTTTTCCGTCATAAAGAACGGTTCCTTCTGTAACTTCAAAATCAGGATGACCTGCCAACACACTACTTAACGTACTTTTACCGGAACCATTCGGCCCCATAATTGCATGAATTTCTCCCTTATTTATAGAGAGGTTGATTCCTTTTAATATTTCTTTGCCGTTTATATCGGCATGTAAGTTCTTTATTTCTAACAACATCTTATTAACGATTCATGTTAATCATTCTATTTATCCTACACTTCCTTCCAACGAGACAGACAATAGTTTCTGAGCCTCCACGGCGAACTCCATCGGTAATTTATTCATTACCTCTTTAGCGTAGCCATTAACAATTAATCCTACCGCTTCTTCTGTGGATATTCCCCGCTGATTACAATAAAACAATTGTTCTTCACTAATTTTACTTGTGGTAGCTTCATGTTCTATAATGGCCGTTTCATTCTGTATATCTGCATAAGGGAATGTATGCGCACCACAAGTAGAACCGAGCAATAAACTATCACATTGGCTATGGTTTCGTGCTCCTTCAGCACGAGGAGACACCTTCACCAGCCCCCGATAACTATTCTGGCTAAATCCCGCAGAAATACCTTTTGACACAATCCGACTTTTGGTATTTTTTCCAAGATGAATCATTTTAGTTCCGGTATCCGCTTGTTGATGATTATTTGTTACAGCAACAGAATAAAACTCTCCTACCGAATCATCTCCGGCAAGAATACAACTGGGATATTTCCAAGTAATGGCAGAGCCTGTTTCAACCTGTGTCCAGGAAATTTTACTCCCTTGTCCTTTACAAAGGCCTCGTTTAGTAACAAAATTATAAATCCCCCCCTTCCCTTCTTTATCGCCCGGATACCAATTTTGCACCGTAGAATATTTCACTTCAGCTTGTTCTTTAGCGATAATTTCGACTATTGCCGCATGAAGTTGATTCTCGTCACGCATAGGAGCTGTACATCCTTCCAGATAACTAACATATGATTCATCATCTGCAACAATAAGTGTTCGTTCAAATTGTCCGGTATTCTTTGCATTTATACGGAAATAAGTACTCAATTCCATCGGACAACGCACCCCTTTGGGTATATAGACAAATGAACCATCCGAAAAAACAGCCGAGTTTAACGCAGCAAAGAAATTGTCTCGATAGCTAACCACGCTTCCCATATATTTCCGAACCAAATCAGGATGATGTTGTACAGCCTCGCTAAAGGAAGAAAAGATTATTCCTTTCTCAGCCAACACATCCTTAAAAGTCGTCTTTACAGATACACTATCCATCACAGCATCCACTGCCATACCAACTAAATGTTTCTGCTCTTGTAACGGAATACCTAACTTATCAAATGTTTTAAGTAATTCCGTATCTACTTCTTCTAAACTTTTTGGGCCTTCTTTTTTCTTAGGCGCTGCATAATAAATGATATCCTGATAATTAATCGGTGGGATCGTTAGATGCGGCCAGGCAGGCATTTCCATTGTTAGCCAATGATAGTATGCTTTTAATCTGAATTCTAACAACCACTCAGGTTCATTTTTTTTAGCAGATATGATACGGACAATCTCTTCACTTAAACCTTTATGTATCGTTTCCGTATCAATATCCGTAACAAATCCGTATTTATAATCGCTACTTGTTACTTCATCTATAATTTTATTTGAGTCTTGCATAATGACGTTACTATAAAAACATTTATTCTTCTGTAGAAAACAAACCGGAGGGATAAATGGTTGGGATAATTCGTTTAACAGGATCATAAAACCGCGACTCCACTTTAGATTCCAACGGAATTAGCGTCGAGCCCCTATCTACAATTTCAATCAAATTTAATAACAGACTAATAAAGATAATCATAAGCAATAAACCAGCTATTCCGCCGGCCATATGGTTTAATACACTTAAAGGTGTAACGTCAATAACCTTATGTACGATTTCGCCTGCCAACAATACGATCCCCACAATTAAAAGAAATCCTAAAATATAGCTAAGAATAGTAACACCTTGTTCGGGAAACCATTCCAAAGAGAGGATATATCCTTTTAGCCGGGCAGCTACTTTTCCACATAAGAATATAGCTATCACTAAGGCTATAAGCGAAGCAACCTGTTTGATAACTCCATCAAACAGGCCCTTCATTAATCCTATGGCTGCCAGACATACCAACACAATGTCCAACCAGTTCATTTCCATACCCTATAAAGATTTTTTTACTTCTATCTCCTCATAGGCTTCAATCATATCGCCTATTTTAATATCATTATATCCGGTAATATTTAAACCACATTCATATCCAAAGGCAACTTCTTTCACATCTTCTTTAAAACGCTTCAACGAACCCAACTCTCCGGAATAAATCACAATACCATCACGAATCAGACGGATTTTATTGTTTCGCTTCATTTTACCTTCCTTCACCATACATCCGGCAACTGTACCCACTTTCGTGATTTTGAATACTTCACGCACCTCAACAAGGGCCGTAGTTTCTTCTTTCATTTCCGGAGCAAGCATACCTTCCATTGCGTTCTTCACCTCCTCTATAGCATCATAAATAATAGAGTATAAACGTATTTCTACTCCGTCTTTATCGGCCAATCGTCGGGCAGATTGCGAAGGACGCACCTGGAAACCGATAATAATAGCATCAGAAGCAGCTGCCAAGTCTACATCCGACTCGGAAATCTGCCCTACTGCTTTATGTATAACATTTACCTGTATTTGTTCGGTAGAAAGACGAATCAGTGAGTCGGATAATGCTTCCACAGAGCCATCCACGTCACCTTTTACAATAACATTCAGTTCTTGGAAATTACCTACAGCTATACGGCGCCCTATATCATCAAGCGTTAACATTCTCTGTGTACGTAATCCCAATTCACGTTGTAACTGTTCACGGCGCCCAGCTATTTCACGCGCTTCCTGATCAGTTTCCAATACATTAAATGTATCGCCTGCCTGCGGTGCGCCATTCAAACCTAAAATCAATACGGGCTCCGAAGGACCAGCTGTATCTTTCCGCTGATTACGTTCGTTGAACATGGCCTTAATACGGCCAAAATGTGTACCGGCAAGCACCACGTCACCTGTTTTTAACGTTCCGTTTTCCACAAGTACGGTAGCTACATATCCACGCCCTTTATCTAAAGAAGATTCGATAATAGAACCGGTTGCTCTCAACTTAGGATTTGCTTTCAAGTCAAGCATATCGGCTTCGAGCAATACTTTTTCCAATAACTCTTCTACTCCAATACCTTTTTTTGCCGAGATTTCCTGGCTCTGGTATTTACCGCCCCAGTCCTCCACCAAATAATTCATACCGGCAAGTTCTTCCTTAATTTTTTCAGGATTGGCACTTGGTTTATCTACTTTGTTAATAGCAAATACAATGGGTACACCTGCAGCAGAAGCATGGTTAATCGCCTCAATTGTCTGCGGCATCACATTATCATCAGCTGCCACAATAATAATGGCAAGGTCTGTTACTTTCGCACCACGCGCACGCATAGCGGTAAATGCTTCATGTCCAGGCGTATCTAAGAAGGTAATCCGGCGTCCGCTTTGTAATTTTACATTATATGCACCTATATGTTGGGTAATTCCTCCGGCTTCTCCGGCAATTACATTTGCATTACGAATATTATCGAGTAATGAAGTCTTTCCATGGTCAACATGCCCCATCACTGTTATGATAGGCGGACGGGAAACCCAATCTTCCTCGTTGTCGGTTTCATCTGTTTTAATAGCTTCTATCACTTCAGCGCTAACATACTCTGTTTTGAAACCAAATTCTTCCGCCACAATATTAATTGTTTCAGCGTCCAAGCGTTGATTAATAGAAACCATAATACCAATACTCATGCAAGTAGCAATAACCTGCGTAACCGGAATATTCATCATATTCGCCAAGTCGTTTGCCGTAACAAACTCCGTTAGCTTCAACACCTTGCTTTCCTGTTCTTCCAACTCCATCAACCCATGTTCACGTTGTAAAGCGGCATCACGTTTATCACGGCGGTATTTGGCGCCCTTACTACTTTTGCTTCCTTTATGAGTAAGACGAGCAAGTGTTTCTTTTATTTGTTTCTGAACATCCTCTTCGCTAATCTCCGCTTTTACAGGTTTACGCAAGCGGTTTTTACCACGGTCGTCACGATGTGCGCGAGAAAAATTAGTCCCGGGTGTATTATCAATATCAACGCGATCCTTCTTAATCCGTTTCCGTTTCTTTTTTCCATCTTTATCCGTTTCTCCACTTCCGGATGATGGCTTTGTTGTAGCTCCCGGCTTTGCAGGAACCCCCGGCTTTGTAGAAGCACCTGGTTTTGCTGAAGCACCTGGCTTAGCGCCGTCCTTAGATCCTTTAAACGGTTGAGAACCCGGTTGGGCAGGTTTGTTTACATTGAACTTTTCCCGCTTTTCATTCCGTTCTTTCTTTCGCTCTTCTTTCGTTTTCTTTTTAGGGCGAGTAGACTGGTTAATTGCAGAAAGATCTATTTTACCTGTAACCTTAATATTTGATTTGATTTTCGGCGTATTAATCCGGAATGGTGTGTTGTCCGTTCCTTCAGTCTCGATCTCAACCAAACCTGGCTCTACCCCCTTTTCATATTCTTCTTCTGCTACATCTATTATAGCTGTCGGTTCAGGAAGTTCTTCTTCTTTTTCTTTCACAATTTCTTTATTTACTTCAATAGGAGTTGTCTCTTTTACCTCAACAGGCTCATCCTTTTCGTCCGAAAAGATCGGAACTTCAACTACTTTTTCAGGCTTTTCCTCTATGGGTTGTTCTTCCACAATGGGAGGAGGTATCACTTTCTTCGGCTGATTCAGTTCTATTTTACCTTTTGTAACAATTTTTGGTTTAAACTCTTCGGGAATTTCCGTTTTAATTTCTTCCGGCTCTTTTTCTATCTCTTTCTCTATCTCCGGTTTAGGGAGAGGCGCTTCCTTAATCTTAGGCTTTTGAAATAAACGTTCACGTTCTTGCGGAGATAAATCCTTTCCAAATTCTTTCACGAGCAAAGTAAGTTGTTCTTCACTAATTCTCGTATTCGGGTTGCTTTCTACCATATGGCCATTCTTTTGAAGAAAGTCCACTACTGTAGAAAGTCCCACATTTAAGTTTCTTATTATTTCTTTTAATTTTATAGGCATATCCAACTTTGTCGTAATACTTTTTTAGTCATTTGTCTCATCATCTTCGAATTCAGCAGACAATATGCCCAGCACGTCATCTACTGTTTGCTCTTCAAGGTCGGCACGTTCGATAATTTCTTCACGGCTTAGGGCTAATACATTCTTCGCTGTATAGCAACCTATATTTTTCAACGCATCAATTACCCAGCTATCAATTTCATCAGAAAATTCATCCAGGTAAATATCTTCTTCATCCGCATTGTCTATGTCGCGGAATACATCAATTGCATACTCCGTCAGCATACAGGCCAGCTTAATATTCAAACCACCTTTCCCAATAGCTAACGATACTTCTTCAGGACGAAGATAAACCTCTGCTTTGCGTTCTTCCTCATTGACACGTATGGAAGATATTTTCGCAGGGCTTAAAGCACGTTGTATAAACAATGCAACATTTGCCGTATAATTAATTACATCGATATTTTCGTTTCTCAACTCACGAACGATACCGTGTATACGTGAACCTTTCATTCCTACACAAGCGCCTACCGGATCAATCCGGTCGTCATATGATTCAACAGCTACTTTTGCTCTTTCTCCGGGAATACGGGCAATTGCTTTAATTGTAATCAGCCCATCATGAATTTCCGGAACTTCCAACTCAAATAATCGTTGCAAAAATACTTTATCTGTTCGAGAAAGAATAATTTTCGGATTATTATTGATATTCTCCACTTTCTGCACAATCGCCCGGACGGTTTCTCCTTTGCGGTAAAAATCCGTCGGAATCTGCTCCGACTTCGGAAGTAAAAGTTCATTACCTTCATCATCCAACAAAAGGATTTCTTTCTTCCAAACCTGATAAACATCAGCCGCTATAATCTGGCTGGTTTTTTCTTTATATTTCGTATATAAACTGTCTTTCTGTAATTCAAGAATCTTTGAAGCCAATGTTTGACGCAGATTTAAGATAGCGCGACGACCGAATTTAGCGAAATGTACCTCATCGGTAATTTCCTCTCCGATCTCACTGTCCGGGTCAATTTTATGAGCTTCCGTCAATGTAATTTGCAAGTTAGAGTCTTCAAGTTCATCATCAGCTACAGCCACACGGTTTCTCCATATCTCGAAATCCCCTTTTTCCGGGTTGATAATCACATCATAATTTTCATCTGTACCAAACATTTTAGCGATTACATTACGGAATGACTCCTCCAATACGCTAATCATTGTTTCTTTATCAATATTTTTTAATTCCTTGAACTCCGCAAGGGTGTCAATCATGCTGACTATTTCCTCTTTTTTGGCCGTATTTTTTCTTTCTTACTTGAATCTTATTAAATACTTCGTATATTTTATCGCATCATAGGTATAAAATTGCTCTTCTTCAATCGTTACTTTACGTTTGGCTCCTTCAGGTTTCACTTTCTTTTCAATAGAAAGCGTGATACCTTTTTCGTCGGCGGATTTCAAAATTCCCGTCAATTTTATTCCGTTTTTCAGCAACACTTCCACCTCGTTACCCACATTTTTAATGTATTGTCTGAGCGTCTTAAATGGCGAAGTTATGCCAGCAGAACCCACTTCCAATTCAAAATCTTCTTCATCCCGGTTAAGATGTGACTCCAGATATTGACTCAACGCTACACAATCATCTATACCTACTGCCTGGTCATTATCAATCTCAACGGATATGAGATTCCCCGGTTTAACAACCACATCCACCAAATAATTATCTGATGATGTTAGTTTGTCTTCAACAAGCTGGACTATTTTCTCTCGTTCAATCATAACTCACATTTGTCAGAACAAAAGAAGGGGACTGCCCGCCCCCTCCTCATCTTCTCTATAATCGGTTGCAAATATACAAATAATCAATAATCTTGCAAAATAATCTACTTTTTATTTATATTCAGATAGATAATAGCATATAAAAACGATACGGTTTCTTGGCTATATTGGTACAATGCTTGAAATACAGTCGACTTACCCAAGCTGTTAAGCCCAATTAGGATTTATTAGTATATCATTCGGAATATTCTTTCTACTTTTGAAGAGTATTATAGACAATCATAAAAAGGATTAAATGAAAAACATCACAAGAAGGACGGCTATCAAGACAGTGTTGGCCGGTAGTGCAGCCGTTGCTGTATCAGGAATTGCTAATGCTTCTCCAATCGTAACGAATCAAACAGGTACAACTGCTAAACTAAAAGGAAATATCCGGCACTCTGTCAGTAAATGGTGCTTTGGTGATTATGAGTTGAACGAATTTTGTGAAATTTGCAAACGTATTGGTATTGAATCTGTTGAATTACTTGATCCGAAGGATTGGCCCATCGTACAAAAACACGGCCTGACCGTGGCAATGGCGCAGGGAGCAGGATTAGGTATCGATAGAGGATTTAACGACCCCGGCTTGCATGATGAACTGGTTGCCAGTTATGAAGAAGTTATTCCTATGGTAGCTGAGGCCGGACTTACGAACCTGATTTGTTTCGCCGGCAGACGCAATGGCGTTACCGATTTACAAGGTTGGGAAAATTGCGAAAAAGGTCTGAAACGCATTATTCCCATTGCCGAGAAGTATCACGTAGTCCTTACAATGGAATTATTAAACAGCGTCGGGCATAAAGATTATTTGTGCGACCATACGGTTTGGGGGGCTGAATTATGCCGTCGGGTAGGTTCGCCGAATTTCAAATTGCTGTATGATATCTATCACATGCAGATTATGGAAGGAGATATTATTAACCATATCCGGAAATATCATGAGTTTTTCTCGCATATTCATACCGGCGGCAATCCCGGACGTAATGAAATTGACGAAACACAAGAACTATACTATCCTGCTATCATGAAAGCCATTGTGGATACCGGATATAAAGGATTCGTAGGACAAGAATTCGTACCGAAACAACCTGATAAAATCGCTTCTTTAGAGAAATGTATCCTGATTTGTGATGTGTAATACGGAAATGATTCATTTCATAAACCATAAATCGTTAATAATTCCTACCTTTGGCGCCGGTTTATTAAACAGATAGATTTATGGAAACGGTATTAAGTGGAATCAGGCCAACGGGCAATTTACATTTAGGGAATTATTTTGGCGCAGTACAAGCCTTTGTCAAACTGCAACATGCATATAATTGTTTCTTTTTTATTGCCGACTGGCATTCACTTACCACACATCCCAAACCTGATAACATACGTAACAGTGCAAAAATCATTCTTGCCGAATACCTCGCTTGTGGTATCGACCCCGAAAAAGCAACTATTTATGTACAAAGCGATGTGCGCGAAGTAGCCGAATTGTATCTATATCTGAACATGAACGCCTATTTGGGTGAGTTGGAACGTGTCACTTCGTTCAAAGACAAAGTCCGTTCCCAGCCCGACAATATCAATGCAGGGCTCCTCACCTACCCTTCGCTAATGGCTGCCGATATCATCATTCACAAAGCGCATAAAGTGCCGGTTGGTAAAGACCAGGAACAAAATATGGAAATGGCAAGAAAGTTTGCCCGTCGTTTTAATATGATTTATGGAGTAGAGTATTTTACAGAACCCCAATCCTTTCATCTGACAGATAAAGCGGTGAAAGTACCCGGATTAGACGGAAGCGGTAAAATGGGAAAAAGCGAAGGAAACGCCATTTATTTAATAGATGATGAAAAAACAATCAAGAAGAAAGTAATGAAAGCAGTAACAGACTCGGGTCCAACCGAACCCAACAGCGAAAAACCCGAAGCGATAGCCAATCTGTTTACCCTACTTGAAATTGTTTCATCAAAAGACACCTACGACTACTTCAACGAAAAATACAATCAGTGCGAAATTCGTTATGGCGATTTAAAGAAACAATTGGCCGAAGATATCAATGCCTTCTGCGCCCCTATCCGCGAACGCATCATCGAAATATCATCGGATGAAGACTATATGAAGAAAGTGGCCGAACTGGGAGCCGACAAAGCCAGAGAAAGCGCCTCCAAAACACTTCGTGAAGTACGCGAAATTATCGGATTCAGGCCGTAAAAAGCGTCTCTCTCTGGTTTTAACCGATTCTTATTTCAATAAATAACCTACTACAAAACCTAATGTAAACGATTGGTCGCGAAAAGTAATTTCATAGCCGGGATCTACTTGTTTATTAAACGTTGGCAGATAGGAGAAGTTTACTCCTAACAATAGTTTACGAATGGTATAGTCGAAACCAGCCTCACACTTCAAGCCATACAATACCTGTTTGGATTTTAGGACATCATCGATTCCTACAAAAGAGGAAACATTATTCACCTTAAAGTCAACACGGGGGCCGGCTCCTACATAATAAGTTTCATTCCGGACATTTCTTTTTAACTGAAAAGTAGTATTTGCAGACACATAATCAGCACCCATTTTCATATAGACATGATCGGTTGGCGCGGACTGATCACCGTTAGAAACAGGAATTTTGTCCTTTCCGCCTTTACGAATGTAACCCACTTGGCTTGAAAGATTAAACCACTCTCTGTCCAGATAACTTACGCCCAATGCTATCTGATAAGGCCTCATCACACCAACAGAAATACCTTCATTCCCTTTTAAGGAGGTGAAAGCCATACCATTCTCCAACTTGATTGTTTGCGCTTGCGCCTGTGCGGAAAAATAAAGGAATAAAATACTAACATACAAGCCTGCTTTGATTTTCTGTTTCATCATCATTATTCTATACTTTAAATTGTTTCACATAGAACGACATTTTAATCCAATTAATATAACTATGGTGTTATTTTGTACAAAAGGTATAGATACATGAACTAACTATATTTTGTGCACGATCGAAATCTATTGTACATTTGTATTGCATAAAATTGGGAACAAGTATATAATCCGAATTTTAATTGTGTCGAATTCGACACAATTAAAAGTAAAGCCGGACTCAATAGCTTCAGAATAAGCGTAAAAGAACTGATAGAAAAACGAATATCATTAGTTTACAGGCAAAGGCGGGACGCTATGGTGGAACATATGCACATAAAGACATCGCATTTGAATTTGCCCTGTGGATAAGCCCCGAGTTTAAAATATATGTTGTCAGGGAGTTTCAGCGCCTCAAGGAAGAAGAACAAAAAGCATTGGGCTGGTCGGTGAAACGGGAACTGGCTAAAATTAATTACCGCATCCACACCGATGCTATCAAGCAAAATCTCATTCCAAAGGAGTTGACGCCACAGCAAACTTCCGTCATCTATGCAGGCGAAGCCGATGTGCTGAACATGACGCTATTCGGCACGACCGCCGCCGCATGGCGCGAGGCCAACCCCAGCCTGAAAGGCAATATCCGTGACTACGCTACGATCAACGAACTGATTTGCCTGTTGAACATGGAAAACCGGAAGCTGCTATGATGAAACTTATAAATGCGTGTGTATAAACGGCAATGGTTAAAAAAACATTGCGATGCATTCAAGAAATCATTGCAATGTTTTACCAAAAATATCACAATGGTTTTACAAAAGCATCGTAATGATTTACTCAAGGCATCACATTCTTTTTTCGATGAAATAAATACTTCTCCCGCAATTTCCGACTGAAGGCAGGCTGAAAGAAGTTCTTTCAGGATTTCGTTCTATAAACCAATTCTTTGCAACAAGGCTGAAAGCTGAAACTAGAGGTGAAAAAAAGAATTAGACAGGTAGATTATCATATATATGTTTGGGAATAAATAGTTGCATTCGTCAACTATATTATCTACCTTTGCGCTGTTAATAGAACAAAAATGGAAAAGGATAAGATTAACACATTGCTTTATATCGCTCTCACGACCAAAGAGATTCAATATGCGCTCAAGCGTTTCCTCTCCGATTTAAATGCGGATGTGCCGGTTGAATCTTTGGGGATATTATTAGCAACTCATTACAATAACACGGATGTTATTCAGCAAGATATTGCCGAAATCATAAAGAAAGACAAATCGGTCGTTTTACGTCAGATAGATAATCTGGAAAAGAATAATTTAGTTCAAAGAATCGTTGACTCCAACGACAGAAGGCGAAATATCATTAAAATTACCGATAAGGGGATGAAACTTATTGATGAAGTCAATACAAAATTGGATGGATTATATGCCTTGTTGACGGATGGATTGGATACTTCCGAAATGGAAGCTTTTCATAAAGTGTTGAATCATTTTAGAAATAAAGCAAGGGCGCTCTAAAAATTTATCCTATTAGTTGCATAAAGCAATTATTTCATAAATCAATCGAATAAAAATGAAACGAAAAATGATAGTCGGTATTGTATTATTGTCTTGTTTGGTGGCAGGGTGCACCGCTTATACCTGTCTCCCTAAATTTGGCGGCATTCCCAAAAACGAAAGAGTAAGAAAAGTGGATGGTTCGCCTAATTATCGCGACGGGCATTTTCAAAACATACATGAGACGTCACAACTGACAGAAAGTTTTTGGACCGCAATTTTCCAATCTTCATCGAAACGAAAAATTCCCAAAAACGAAATACCAACAGTAAAAGCCAACCTTTCCGAACTAAATCCACAGGAAAATATACTGGTGTGGTTCGGACATTCGTCCTATTATTTCCAAGTCGAAGGAAAGCGTTTCTTGGTTGACCCTGTTTTCAGCCATTACGCTTCGCCTGTTTCGTTTATCAATAGGGCATTTAAAGGGACGAATATATGCAAGGCGGCAGATATTCCTGACATTGACTATCTTGTCATTACACACGACCATTGGGATCATCTCGATTATCCTACTATAAAAGAGCTAAAACCTCGTATTCGAAAGGTGATTTGCCCGATGGGTGTAGGAGCGCATTTTGCCCGATGGAATTTTGACGAATCAACTATTATTGAAATGGACTGGGAAGATAGGGTTGTACTTGACACTTGTTTTGAAATGCACTGTTTCCCCGCGCGCCACTTTTCCGGACGGGGATTCTTCAACCAAAGGCAGTCGCTTTGGGCTTCATTTCTATTAAAAAGCGACAACCTTTCTATTTATATGGGTGGCGACAGCGGCTATGACACTCACTTTGCAAGTATAGGAGAGCGTTTCGATTCGATAGATTTCGCACTGCTCGAGAACGGGCAGTATAATAAAGCATGGAAATATATCCACATGCAACCGGAAGAAACGTTGCAGGCCGGTATAGATTTACGCGCAAAAAATGTAATCCCGGTACATCATTCCAAATTCGCCCTAAGCCGCCACAGTTGGGATGAACCTCTGATCCGTATTAACACTGCTAACGAAAAACTGAAAACCCCGCGCCTGTTAACGCCTCAAATAGGCGAAATCGTTTTCCTGAAAGACACGATGCAGACATTCAGTAAATGGTGGCAAAATGTAGAGTAATAAATCACCGTTTAGATTTTTTTAATGTAAACAGGGGCAAATAAAGGAATATCCCAATGACAGACATGAGAAGGCCGCCAATTGTACCAGCAGCAAGCGGGAACCAGAAGGCTTCTTTATCTGTTCCTACCATAAAAGGGATAAAGCCTAAGATGGTAGAAACAACCGTCAGGAAGATGGGCGTTATTTTAGCATTCCAGGCTTTCAGATAGGCTTTGTAAGGATGCATTAAGGGTTTCCTCTCCCTGATTTTATTATATTCGTTAAGGATATAAATACTGGCATTTACCGTGACACCGCAAAGCAAAACAAACGAGGCAAATCCTCCCTGGTCGAAATTCAGTTTAAACCAGTAGAACGTTAGAAAGACGCCTATATACGAAATAGGGATCACGAAAATAACAGCCAATGGTTGTTTCAGTGAATTGAATAAGATGCTACCCGTAAAGAAAATAATAACAATGATCAGCAGCAGCAGCAAATATTGTTTGTTGTCTTTCTTATTCCACATCCAATAACTGCTTTCTGCTTTAGCGCTATAGCCCATAGGCACCCGGGCATTAAATTCGTCTAATACCTCTTCCTGTATTTTTGTCCCCTGATTGTGGGCTCCTATATATTCATATTGCAGGCACAGACGATATTGTTGGTTTATCTTTGCTACTTGCTGAGGGGCCTGTTCTTTCTGCACTGTAGCCAGTTCCCCTAATTTGTAGGGTATTCCTTTTGCTGTTTGAGGGACATGTTGCATCTCCCAAATATCATATTCGGATGATTGGCGAGACGTAAGTTTCAGCTTTTCCAACTCGTTATTTACAACAATATTCCCAGTATAAATATCTTTTCCAAATACCGGGTATATAGAAGCAAACAAGTCGTTCGGGAGTATGTTTGCCTGCGCTGATTGCTCTTTGTTAAGATTGAAAGTAAATTCTTTATAATCGTCTTTCCACCACGAAAATTCCGAGTTTATCAATACTTCTTTGATACGCCTATATGTTAGTAGTGTGTGTTTTAACTCTTCACCCCAATTATATAGTTCGTCGTAATTATATCCGTACATCTCGATACGGTAATTACCGGCATTCTCACGTACGTCATTATTAAAGCCTTGGTCTTGTAAACCATATACACCCCAGCTACCGCCGCCCAGTTCAAGAGCTTTACTGATTATACGGCTTTTCAAGGTGTACGGGAAACCACTTCGCTCACTTTCTTTCGTAAAAAAGATATCGATACGGGCCTGCCGTTCATTATAGATATTTGTTTGGAATTGTTTGATTTCCTTATAGTGGCTTAGATATGCTTCCATCCGGCTTATAAGATTATTCATCTGACTGAGCGTAGTGCCATTCGGCATAGACGCCGTAACCATTAATACGGTTTCTTCCCGCCGGGTAAAGTAGCTGCCTTCATATACCTTCTGCGCAAAAAGGCGAAGCGTTCCTCCTAATGCATAATTCACAATCGGTTTTATCTTTTCTTTATACATCTCGTTCGACACGAATTTGTTGTATTTTTCGATAAAAACGGAATCACGATGCGAATACACTTCACTGCTTTTCATCTCAATCTTATCCGGCAACATAAAGACCGGCAAGCCAAATGCCAATACAATAATAATAAGAGCCAATACCCGCCAACGTATCAAAAACCTGATTTGCCATAAATAATAGTTAGCGAATAAAACGGGCGCTTTTCGCCGAAACATAGAACGCATGGTATGAAACAGGTTTTTCTTCTTTTCACCTTTTTTTCTGTCGCTACGCGGCCTGAACATCTTCATCTTATCAATCATCGCCGGCACAAAGAACAACGCGACGAATAAGGATACGCCCAGATTGACAATTACTACAGCGGCAAAGTCTTGCAGATTAAGGCGTATTTTCTCGTCTAAAAAGAAAATGACCGATAAAGCCCCTATCGTTGTTACGGTTGCCGTCAGGATAGGAAGGAAAGCGTCTTTATTATGACGATTCTTGATATGGTCGGCCATCACAATGGTATTATCTATAATAAGACTGAGCGAAATGGTTACTCCGGCAAGAGAATACAACTGCATTTCGAGCCCCAACAGATAATACAGGATTACGCCAATAAAGAGATTGACCGTTAAACTTACCACGATCAGGAACATATATTTTACATTCCGGGTAATCAACAAAACAAAAAGCAATAGGATCAATACGGTCAGTATGGTACGTATATAGATCTTATCAAGTTCTGTTTGTATAAATTCGGTTGCATCATAGCTAGTATGTATTTCATATCCGGCAGGAAGTTTAGCATGAATAATATCCATTTCTTCCTTCACCCGTTTGGCTAATTGCAATTGATTGGCCGTTTCATCGGCATGAATAGAGAGATAAATAGAATTGAGGCCGTTTATACGGTAATAGTTTCGGGGATCTTCTTCCTGGCGGGTTACCTTCAGCAATTGATCCAACCGCACAAAAGCGCCGTCTCTGTTTGCAACCGTAATTAATGCCGGATCAAAGCCCTCTTTCGGATTATCCGGCACAAGAGCCAATCGTATCCA
Organism: Tannerellaceae bacterium; assembly: GCA_031264865.1. GTDB lineage: Bacteria > Bacteroidota > Bacteroidia > Bacteroidales > Tannerellaceae > DFXE01. The sequence goes on from JAISDJ010000183.1 coordinate 20,936, forward strand.
TTCGTCGTCTCCTTCCCGAATATTGGCGATCCCGATAAATTCTTTATTGTAATACTGACTGATTGCTTGTTGGATATCCGACAGAGAGATATTCAAGACCGAAAGTTGCCGACTATCATACTCTAATCGCCATTCCATCGGGGTTGCTCCGGTAATATCTACCCGGTAGATACCTGGAATACCAGCCAAACGAGGTTTTATCTGATTCTCTGCATACCGCTGAATAAAGATAGGAGTAGAAGCCGCATTCAGTGTATAACTGATAAAAGGACGGGATTCCATATCGTCCGGACGGCTCATGGTTACTACAGGATAACTTAGTTCATTGGGCAGGCTTGGCCAGGTTTGTCGTATAATAGTAGATACCTCAAAACGGGCGGCATCGATATTGGTATGTTTATCCAATTCCAGCGTAATGCTCCCCCACCCGTTTCCGGAGGTTGAACGTATTTCTTTAATCCCCTTAATACGCGCCAGCATCGATTCAAGATGGGATGTTACTTCCATTTCAATCACCCGTGCGGAGTTTCCCGGCATATTATAATTGATATTCAGCCGGGGCAAGGTATAAGAAGGCGATAGTTTTAATGGAAGCAACGGGATAAGCGCCACACCTACCAAAGCCACACACAGGAAAGCGATGATAATTGTGAAGGAAGATATCCGGGGGGTATTATAATCCATATTTATAATCGAACAAATTAGAAATGGAAATGCCTGTTTCAAAATCATGTAACGTCAGCTTCCGTATTTTATAATACTTCACCCAGTAATCACTGAGGGCTGAGATATAGTTTCGTTGCGCTTCCTGTTGCCGGTTCAACGACAACGTGAGGCTGTTGATGTCTGCTTTACCGATTATAAAACGTTGTTTCGTTTCTGCATACGCCATTTGTGCCAGGTCTAAGGCTTCTTCGGCACTAACAATTAAGCTTTGCTGGATGTTGAATTCGCTTATCGTCATAATAACATCCTCTTCTATGGTCAACTCACTTTGACGAGCTGAAATCTGTGTTACATTCAATGTGTTTTTAGCTACATTATATTTCCCTTTTCGTATGCCCCAATCTACAATAGGAATGGATACGGATATCGAAACAATGTCTTGCTGCAAAGGGTTGCGATAAGCATCCTTGAAATTATTTGCCACTTGGTTAAAGCCGATACTCGCGCGTACCGAAGCATTAAACAGTGCTTCTTTTTTTGTTTTGTCTGTTTCCTGTTCGGCCTCTAATACTTTCTGACGAAGCTCTAAAAAGGCCGGATTATTTTCACGTGCATAGAGCAGGGCGTCATCTACAGATATTTCCACATGCTGAGGCTTTCCGGGAAGACGGAGGCGTATTTCCGTATTTTTATCAAAATTCAGATAGGACGCCAGGCTGAACATCGCCCGTTTCAAGGCATTTTCTTTATTTTGCAACGTATTCTTTGCATTCACGGCGTCTAATTTCAAGGTAAGTAAATCAGCCTGTGTAATGGATGCAATCTTCTGTCGTTGCAAACCTGTTTTATATAAGGTATCAGAAGACGCTACATTGTCTTTTGCCAAATCATACTCTGCTTGCGCCATAGCCAGTTCGAAGAAATAGCGGGTTGCTTCCTCACTTACATTCTCCATATTATACAGGAGCTCTTTTTTTACCTTTTCAAACTTTAACGGCTCTATTTTATGCTCCCACTTAAAGGGATTGTATCCTAAAAGCTCTTGCGAATAGCCGAGACGGACAGGCACAGAAGTATACTGCGAATAGGAATTATCGCCAAAATTACGCATGTATCCTAAATCGGTATCAACAAAGAAACTCCCTCCCAACATATCAAAATTCTGCATAACCGATAATCCGCCATAGGCATAATAATATTGCTGTTTCCGATACACATCGATATCGTCTGTAGAATCATATCGCCTGGTTATATCCCGGTAATACTGGGCAGGCGTAAGATTTAAGGTGAGACTGGGCAATCTTCTCGCCTGAAATGTACGGTATTCCCAATACCCTGCCAAATACATATTCTTACTTCGGAAAACTTCAAGCGAACTATCCGCGGCAATCTCTATTGTCCGTTCTAATGTTAATAACAGAGACTCCTGACAGTGGACGGTTAATAATTGACAGTTAGCAATTAATAATAGTATGGGAACACGCAGAACGCAGAACGCAGAACGCAGATATGTTTTACTATAGGTTGTCATTTCGGATTTTACATTATATAAGTTCTTTTTTATCATCATGCCGGTAAATTAACCAGTAAACCAGTGGTATAACAAACAAACTGACTGCCGTCCCTAAAAGCATGGCCGATATCATAGCAATGGAAAGCGGTTTCTGTAATTCGCTACCCATATCAAAAGAGAATAGCAGGGGAACCATGGCAAAGATAGTAGTCAGCGATGTCATAATAATAGGCCGTAAGCGTCTGCGGCCCGCCTCATGGATAGCATTCATTAACGGAACGCCCGATTTACGTAATTCATTTATCGCATCAAGCTTCAGAATAGAGTCGTTGATAATGATACCGCAAGTAACCACAATACCAATCGCGCTCATCAAGTTTAACGTATGGCCACATATCCAAAGCACAAGCAAAGCTGCCGCCACATCTATCGGTAATTCAAGCAATACGATCAGGGGCTGGAGGAAACTTTCAAATTGCGCCGCCAAAATAAAATACATTAATAGGATAGAAACAAAAAGGATAATTACCAACTCACCCAACATCTTTTTATTCGAAAAGAAACTGCCGGAGAAGTCTATATCCCAGGTTTCCCGCCCGAATTGGGTAAAAGAGTTTTGTCTGACACTTTGTGTAATATCGTCTATCAACCGTTCGGGGGCATCCACATCATAAAAGCTAAAAGGAATATATTCGCCGTTTTTACCGGCAACGATCGTCTTCAGGTCTTCACCGGGCGTCACTTTTATAAGCGATTGCAGCGGAATATAGTTTGATTGCCCCTTCTCATCGGGTATGCTTCGGATAAACGTACTTCGCATAATCTCGTTAATCGATTGATTATCGCCTGCAATGGTGATAGGTAGATATTGTTGGTATGAACGAAGCGTGGCTACCTCATTGTCTTTAAAGGCTGTTTTCAACACCCTGTACACCTCGTCGTAACCCACGTTGTAGAGCAACAGACGCTGGCGATCTATGGTGATGTTTAACTGATTGTCGAATGTTACGCCTACTGACGTATGGCCTGTTTGTTCTTTTATGACAGATTCCAATTGGTTAATAATCGCCGGTGTGGGAGATTCTACCTTGTTGCGTGCATACAACTCGGCAACAATATCCGGTTCTCCTGTAACAAACAGCTTTTCAAACACCGTTTCGGGAGGAGCAAAAGAAAATACGGCCCCGGGATAATGGCTTTGCAACCATTCTGTAATTCTCCGCTGTAACGGAGCTATCTCGGAGGTAGTAGCCGTCTTTACATATAGTTCTGTTTCGGAAACCGACAGTTCCCGTTCCCGGTTCAAAAGAAATTGTTGCTGCCCGACATACGCTGCATATTCAACAACAAACGTATCAATAGATCCGAACAACTGATTTACGCGGGTTTGGTTTTCGTCTATATGAATGTTTTCATTCCATTCAACAGAAACAAGTAATTCCTGTTGCCCTATCTCCGGCATACGGCTTTTAGGCACTTGATAGAAAAAGAATACACAGAGCGGGAACGTAATCAGGGTAAAAACTAATGTAGCTGTTTTATGCCGAAAAACGAAATCTACTCCGTTATCATAAAATGAATCCAGCGTATGCGCCTTAATCGGATTATTAAACTTCTTACCGAACAGTCCTTTTTTCGTTTCCGGGAGGCTATATACCAATTTATAAAGTACTGGTAGCAATATAATACCAGTAAAATAAGAAACAATTAAACCTACAGTTACGGCAAATGCTTGGTCGTAAAATATCGCGCCGGCTATACCGCTCATAAACACCAGGGGCACAAACACCGCAATGGTAGTGAACGTAGAACTAAGCATCGGCGTAATCACTTCAGTAGTCCCTTTATCGCACGCATCTTCTAAGGAATAGCCCATGGCCCGGTATTGGGAGATATTTTCGGTTACGATAATGGAACTGTCTATCATCATCCCTAAAGCAAGTATTAATCCGGAAAGGGAAATAATATTCAGCGACATGTGAAACAGATAGAAAAACAAAAAGCTGATGATGATACTAACCACCATACTTAGCCCGATAACGAACGGACTTTTCACGTCCCCAAGAAACAGGATAGCGACAATACATATAAAAATAAATCCTAGAGAAAGATTTTGTTTTAGGTTGGAAATCGTATAGTCCAACAATTCCGTTTGGTTACGCGAGATATTAAATTCAATAGCAGGATAAATTGATGCGAAGTGGTCTGTTACTTCCTGAAGCGATTCCTTCATGGCATCCATATTCTCATCCGCTTGTTTGATTACAGCCAGGGTTACGGCCCGTTTGCCATTGGAAAGGGAAAGTCCGGTTTCTTTAACCGGAACAATATTAATCGTCGCCAACTCTTTCAACTGAAAAATACGGCCATTTTTATATATGTAAATATTCTCTACATCTTCCAATGTCCGTAACAACGCGGAAAATTTAATATTATATTCATAATACCCGTCTCTGACAATCATACTGCCCGGTTCAATATTATTAGAGACAAGGGCCGACTCCAGATCATTCAGCGAAATATTGGCCATTTCCAACAGTTTTATATCGGGAACGATTTGTAGTTGTTTATTCATCACACCCGTCATATCCACCATCGCTACTTCCGGTAATTGCTCAATCCGACGTTTGATCACCATTTCTGCAAACTCGCAAAGTTCCAAAAACTGATCGATTCCCGTATCCTCAATCGTCAGATTAAGATAAAATACTGGTATATCCGTTGCGCTGGCTTTTATCACGCGAGGGCGGTCTACCTCACGAGGAAGGTAGTTCATGGCAGCGTCTATTTTCTCATTTACTTCAATAAACGCCAAATCGGTATTGGTGCCAAAATCAAAGATTAAACGAATGATCCCTGCCCCATCGCGCGTCTCGCTTTGGATATTTCGCAACCGACTCACTTGCATTAATTGTTGGCGAATCGGTTTTACAACTGTATTTTCTAATTCCCGCGCCGAGGTATTCTTCCCGGATACCTGTATCGTGATTTCAGGAATTGCAATATCCGGCAGCAAGGAGATAGGCAGTGTAAAATAAGTGACCAAACCTATAATAAAACAAGCCGCAAATGCCATCAGAATCGCGATAGGACGCTGTAATAAAAACTTTAGCATACTCTTTTCACTTGTCTGCTATTTCAACTGCCGTCTCATGCGCCAGGTTGATGTTGCCGCTGGTAATTACTATATCTCCGTCTTTCAGGCCTTCCGTTATGGTATAATGGCCGGCATTCTCCAGTCCTGTCTGTACATAATTCCAAAAGGCTTTATTATCTACTAAGGTAAATACAACCTGCCGGCCGGAACGAAGCACAACTGCTTCTTTAGGTACAGTCAATTGCTTACCGACTAAACGTTGGATACTGATACGTACATTCATCCCTTCAAACAACTTACCGGTATGGGTGGTAGTCGCTTTTACTTGTACCATCCCATTCGCATCCACCAATGGATTGATTTCCGAAATACGTCCTTCCGTCTTTTCATCCGGCACGGAAAAAGGGGTGACTTCTACTTTATCACCTGTCTTAACAAGTGACAATTCACTCTCTAATATAGTGAAAGAAGCTTCCAGACTTTGCGGATTAATGATAGTGCAGAAAACATTGGAAGTAGAAGAAGTATTAAGCGGTTTAGCAAATAGATTAGCAACAATTCCATCGAAAGGGGCCTTGAGAACGGCATGTTCTTCTTCGTATAGCGCCAGTTCGTATTGAACCAATGCTTGGTCGTAACCGCTTTTCGTACGCACCAATTGCATGGTAGCAGCCGGAACTTTAGCTGAATCTTCAATGGCATATCCCTGCCCGATTAATACATCCTGCAATTCCAACTTAGCTCTGTCGAGCGCATCTTTTGCCTGTATCGTTTTATTATGTAAGCGGAAAGCAGCCAATTCAGCCAATTTTTGTCCTTTGGCTACCCGGTCGCCGTTTTTTACATAAATCTCGGCAATCGTCTCTGCCGATTCAAATGTCAAATCAACCAACTGCCGCGCGGATAATTTTCCATTACTAATTAATTCATGGTTGAAATCCGAAGGATGAAGTTCCATAATTGTCACTACGTTAGCCATATCCGGCAAAAGGGTTTCTACTCCCTGTTCATCATCAGTCTCTTTTTTATCACCAGAACAGGATATTGTACAGGCCAACAGTATCCATATAAACAAGCGAGCCCACCTGGAATGTATTGTTTTTTCAACTCTCATATAATTCAATTTAGGTTTACAACATCGGCAAATATAATGAAATATTCTTACGAACATCTCGTTGATGTCTAATTTTTAAAATATTTATGTTATTTTCTTCAAAAATCCTCTTTACATCTTCTCTCATTTCACGAATGGCGGTTGTATGTATTTTGGGTTCTTTTATCAATACGGAATCAATGCTTGTCCGTAATTTCTGCGGATTATAAAATTCCGGGCAAGCATATAGTTTTGTCAGCAGGTAATAGGGATAAATACGTTCGGGTAATAGGTAATATATTGGCTCCATGTAATAAATGCATTTCTGCTTCTTTGTAATGCCCTAAAGCCTGTGCATTTTTACCCAACATATACCAAATCATAGGATCTGCACTTAGTTGGGTGGCACGTTTCAACAGTTGGTAGGCATCCTGGTATCGTTCTGTTCTATTCAAGTATTGGGCATAGTCAAAAAGATATTCCGGTTTATGGTTTAGTAGTGGGTACAACTCTTCATAATTTGCGAAACTTGTCCATTCTTTATATGCATGATAACGTTTTTGCTGTAAAAAACAGCAGGCGCCCGAAAGTAAGGCGGCAAGTAAAACGACAAATAATATATTCGCTTTAAAGGAGAATGGTTTTTTAAGAATAAAGAAACAGGGTTCGCTCACACAGATGGCTGATAGGAATATCAGTAGAACCCAAAACGATGGCAATTGTAATGGGTAAGAAAAGCTCGCAAAAACAATAAACGCCAATATTCCTCCTGCTGCGCCGATACGCCTGTTTCTTATTCCTACATAAAAACAATAAAAGAACCATAAAAGAAAACATACTAATCCAACTATACCTTGTTCTAAACCTATTTGTAAATATTCATTAAACGCATATTCCGGAGAACCGGCCACCAACTTTTCTGTTGCCGAAGCATTACCCGACATAAAATAGGCCGCCTGCTCACTGGCAAAGGCAGTAGGAAAACCTCCTAAGCCTACACCCGGTATAGGTTGATGAATAATCGCCTGCGTCGTTATTTTCCACATCAACAAACGACCATTAGCCGAATCTTTCTTCAGCAAGAAAAGAGCGATTATTCCAATAAACAAACAACCTATAACAAGAGCTGAAACCGGAATCGTCCATTTTCTGTGGGTATTGATTCTTTCTTTCATCTTTTTCCAACCCATCCGTTGCATCCAATAAACCCAAGTACAGGAAATACCGGCAGCCAACCAGGCCGAACGGCTCATCCCTGCCGGCAGCACTAATAACATACTTATAAGAGTAACCCAGGAGGTATAATATGAAATAGTGATATAATGCCACCAAGGATATTTTCTAAATTTACCGATTCGTAAGATAAAATGTAGAGCAACAGGAAAAATAATGGCTAAATAGCCGGAATAAGGCCCCGGGTTAAAGAACGAACCGGTCAGGCGAAATAACGAATGATAAGAACCCCTATAACCATATAACTGTTCCAATCCCCATATAGACTGCATCAATCCGGTAAGCATGATAAAAATGAGAAAGACATTTTTCAAAGCAGGATATCTTTTTAGCAATACACGTAATATAAACCATAACAGTATTAATTGCCCACCGAATAATAGTTTTTCAGGTTCGGGATGTAACGGCCAATTATAGGTTAATAAGGTAATACCTCCAAAAGTAAGTATCAGAATGTCCGGCAACGCTATATTAATATAAACAGAGTTGTTATTATGGCACACGGATGATTCAGATGTACGCAGATATATTTTTGAAAAAACTTCACCTTGTAAAACAATGATGGTTAAGATAAACACCACTCTATGAAACCAGAACACCTGCCCCATAACCAACCCATTTTTTAATGACGGTTCAACGGCAAAAACAGTGGCAAGCACAAGTATTCCTCCTAATGCCCCTATAATCTTTCCAAGAGGGAAAGAGGTTAGTTTATTTTTTTCAAAAATCGATCCCATTTGAATTTACCTGTATATGGATCCACTGATTTCCAGATAATCCATGCTTTTCCTACAATATACTCTTCCGGTAATAATCCCCAGTAACGCGAGTCCTGTGAATCCTCTACCCGATCGCCAGCCATAAAATAATAATTCTTTTGGAATTGATATGACTTTAACGGCTTTTCATTCAAATAAATGACAGAATCCTGATAACTCAAAACTGTCTTTTGTTCCCATTCAATCAGCTTTCTATACAAAACATAATGAGTTCGATTCATGGAGATGACATCATTTTCCTTTGGAATATATAATGGACCAAAGTTTTTTATATTCCAATGGATAACAGAATCTTCCGGGAAAGTATAATAAACACTGTCGTCAAAGGAATCTTCATCCCGTTTCGAAATCCCGTCCTGAGCTTCCCGATTTCCGACCAATTCATCTACACCTCTTATAGAATAAAAGCCATTATTTACCTGAACAGTATCACCCGGAAGCCCAATACAGCGTTTTATATAGTATTTCATAATGTGCATCTCTATTTTATCCCATAGGCCGGGATGTGGAGAATTAAGAACTACGATATCATTCCGCTTCACCTTTCGGATACCGGGAGCACGGTATATCTCTACCTGTTCTCCTCTTAGCGTAGTAAACAGATTAAACAGAAGAGGACCAAGAATTGGTTTAAAAACCAGCACGTGATCGCCTGTATCTAAAGAAGGTGACATAGAGACACTGGGTATCTTAAACGAAGCAAAGAGGAAAACCAGAAAAAAAACATAAACTACACCTGCCATACAGAGATAAAATACAATATTAACTATTATACTTATAACTGATTGTGTTTTCTTTTTCATTTTGTGTGATAATATTTATCTTCTTCATAATTCAACTCTATATAAAGTGAAATCCGGATTTATAAGCGAGTATTTGATTATTAGTCATAACGTCAATCTGTGGAGAAACAAATTCTTCAGGGCCTTCTCCTTTTTGAATCATTGTTCCTACTTCTTTTCCGGTCTTAGTATCAACAACATGAACAAAAGCCTCTTTGTTAAAAGGATCAGTCCATAATAAATATTGTCCGGATACATACATTTCTCCCGGCAACATCGTTTCTATATCATCACAGACAATATCTGTAAGTGCCATCGAATAGTGTTCCAAGGGTTCTTTGGACTTTAATTCTTTGCAAGAACAAATTACTATTACTCCTGTTAAAAATAGAAACAGAACTACATTACGTGTCATAATTTTATCTAATTTAGGTCTAATGCTCAGTAACGATGTTATACCAGTAATTTTCTTTTTCATTATAATGCTTTATACATTGTAGTTTATTTCATGTTTATTTGTTTTAAGGAACCATCGTTTTCTCTATCGCTTCTCCGGAGAAGATCACAGCTCCTTTATTGGATTCGGTCGTTATCATGACTGTATCATTAAAAACTCCTGGATGTTGTTTAGTGATACGAACGTATATAGCTCTTTGACCATCCAAAAGTGTTGAACTCTTCACAAAAACATCTTGGCTTGTTGTGGTAAGAGATAAGGGAAGTGACTGTAATGAAAGATTATATTCTTTTATTTCGCCAATCTTAATTTTTCCAATATTAATTTTATTTGTAGGTTTTTCATTCTTTTCCGATTCTTCATCCTCTATCAGATTCGTATGATTAAACGTACCCGATACCGGCATTTGATTGTTATTTTTAACCTGATTGCTTAAATCAAAACAGACAGGAACAATATCTGGATTTAATGCGATGGCCCAAAGTTTTTTCCCGTCATTGGAAACACTAATATAGCGGCAAGGTACATCCAATGCATAGGTTTCTACCATCTCACCTGTCCAGTCAAACACCCTCACTTGAGTAGATTCCAGTGAGAACCCATTCTCACCTTTCAGTTCTTCCAACGTTTTACCACAATACAGTGCATAAATAAATTGATCGGTTGCCGAAAGAGAAATATACCCTACCCTGTTTTTTACATTTGTAACAATAATATCATTTTCCTTTTTGTATGAGGGATATATGTTTTCTATTTTGCGGATAAGAGATATATTGTCTTTTTGCATATCATAAAAATGAATAATTTCGCCGTTGAGCGAAGCGTATACACATTTTGTTTTGGAGGGATTAGCGGCAAATATACCTTGATATGCCATTGCTCGGAGATTATTTTCTATGTCTTGTTCGTCTTTATCTCGGTAGGGATATTCAAAGAAGGCAGCATGTTTTTCCCCAACGGAGTCTATCAAAATAATCAAACCTTCGTTGGCAGAAAGGCCCGCATATTGGCCGTAAGCCGTTTTTATCACCTGAAATGGCCGTGATTCAAAGGTTACATGACTGGTTATATGTGCAGACTCTCCTACACTACCTTTCGGAATAGTTATTTCTTTATACGTTTTTGAAGTGATATCATAAGCGCCGAAAACATCCTCATTTATATATTGAATCGGATAAGGACGAATAAAATCTTCCGGCCCTTGCCCACGATTACCAAAATGAGTAAGTATATGATTTTCTCCCTGAATATCTATATTAAAGAATGGCGCTAAAGATCCGGCTTCTTCTATGCCAACGATTCCTCCCTTATAAGCAATAATAGCACCTCCTCTACCAATATATTCATCATTTAAATATAAAATTGAATGTAGCAGGATTTGATTGTCACCCTTGTTTTTATCTGTATGACAACTGAGGCAACACAGAGTAAGTAAAAAGAAAACTGTTTTTTTCATCATTTAAACGTTTAATTTATTTAGAAATCATATAAGATGAGGTGATATTATTCGCATTCCTGTATTTCTTTAAGTTACTCTTCGCACTAAAATTCACATTTAATGCAACAACAATTACGGCAATCCCACCAATGATTCTTTTATAGTTCAATGGTATCGAATTACAGGTATTCATACGGACACGTTATTTTAATCATACCAAGATTACAAGGTTTTATCATCAAAAAGATTAAAACTGACAATATCGTTGTCTGCATATTGTATTGCATATATTGTTTGCGTAGATGCATCTATATCAAATGAATTAATGTGACAGTCCAGCACATATTTTTTTAAAAGGTTTCCCTCCCAATCGAATGTATAGATAATGTTTGAAGTAGAATAATTAGAACTGTCCATCCTTCCTTTTCCCGAATACAATGCATAAATTCTATCATTTGTACTTCTCAAACAAATATAAGCTCTTCGTGACTCGGGAGATTTTATCAGGACGCCATTCCCAAAAGACCTGTCCCTGTCATACTTAAAGTTGAAATCCTTTTCAGGGCCTTTCAGTAATTTTGTAAGCGAACCGTCAGCATTATAGATTTCGATACAGTCAAGATATCTGCCGGCTAAAACTACTTTCTTCTTATCGGGTTTCACATGTATCAAGGATGAAAAAATATCATTCATGAGAAATGACGGCAAATTATCATTAAATGAAAATTGTGGGTTAGAAACAGGCTTGAATTCGGTTAAATCTTTATTTACTACATAAAAACGCTCCTTATGACTACGGAAGTTGAGACATACAAACAGGTTGTCGGAAATCCATTGAGGTTCATTAACATAGACATGATCAGTCATATCTTGGGAAAAACTGATTTTATCTATTAATGTGTTTAGTTCTCTGTCGTATTGATGCCATTGTCGAGATGTAATGTCGTGTACCCAAACAGATTTTTTGTCTATGGAAGAAGTAACATGTCCTACAGACAAGAGTTCGCCCGGAGCATTGCCCCTGCTTATGGCTAATCCTTTGTATCTATTGTTTTTGACATCAAATTTGTGTACGAGGGAATCAAGAGAAGCATCAACCACATATAAAAGAGTGTCTATTTGTGTTAAACGCGCCGGTTTGCCAACGAAAGTATCATTCACTATATTACCTGTAAGGCACAGTACATTTTGGAATGATTTGTCATTGAATAAATAAGCATCTGTAATCTTGATCAAATCGTTTGACTGGCATCCGGATAATAAAAAGATGCTTAAAAGCCAATACGGACTGAAGGAAAATTTGTTTTTTATTTTATTATTTACACATAAGATAAAACGAACTCTCCAAACATAAAGCCTGAAGAGTTCGTTAGAATGCTTATTAGCATTCGTCATAATCACGAACAGAGGTACTACCCACCATACACGTATCTGCTGAATCCGGACAACATTTAACACTACCCTCTTCTCCCCAAGCAAGAGCTTCAATATTGGTCAATGCCAAATCAGGCAAGTCAACTTCAGTTTTGCTTTGACTAAAATTCCATGCTGCTGTAACGGCTATAGCCACAACAAAAACTATACTAATAATCCTTTTTTTCATTATAATTCTTTTTTAAAGATAAAACTAAAAATAAATTCTCGCAAGAATCATTGCCTCCTATCTACTCTCCTTCAACAGAAAACCCGTCAGATTCTTATCCGATTTGTACACTATTTATTATCTTTGTCACACGCCTCCTTTCTTTTTAGGAGGGGACGACTGGGGGAGTCATTGCTTTTCTATGCAAAACGGAATCGGCAATGCTCCCTTTTTCTGTTCTCACAGAGCTTGTCCCCTTATTTGTAGTTTTATTGGTTTATCTGTATTACATTTTACCGTTATTGTTTCGCTAAAGAATCCGCTCTCTTTAGGCGACATTTCTATACTTACCTGTAAGGTCTCTCCTTTTCCTGCCGGGTGTTTATCAAATTGGGCTTTTGCACATCCGCAAGTGACAGTTGTTCCAAGAATAACTAGTGGATATTCTCCTTTGTTTGTTATGTTAAACAGGGCTTTTCTTTGTTCGGTTTTAGGAAATCTTCCCATATCTATTTCTGTCACTTCGGCTTCTGCTATTGTCTTTGCCTGGTTATTACCCGGAGTATCTTTTCCGGTAATTTGCTTTACATATAAATCTCTTAAAGCTAAATTATGTACCGGATTTCCTATTACTACCACTTTATTATCTTTGTCTAACAAGAAGGTTTGGAACGCGATAACAGGCGGGAATTTATTTAGCTTATTCAGTTTATCTTCTTTATCTATGCAAACCGGGATATCAAATTTATCCATCTTCAATAAATAGTTTATCTCTCTATAGTCTTTTGTCTGAAAGAAAAAGAGAAAAGGTATCGTCCCTCCTGTTACGGAATCAGTATATTCTATTAATTCTTTCCATTTATTAAGCTGCAACTTACAACTGGTACAACCGATGGAATCGACATATACCAATACTTTATAATCGGATTCGGGTATTTGATAATCTACCGTATCAACAACATAACGGGTAAAAACAAGATTATCCGGAAATATAATTTCTTTCCCTTGCCATTCGGTAACCAAACGGGCTACTTCCTTTCGATTATCTTTTTCCTCACAGGCAAAGAGTAAGAACAATAGGCTTACTAAGCTAAGCAATCGGATACTTGAATCATTTTATAGTTTCATATAATCGTATTTAATTGCCAATCGGAAGTAATAGCGGTTCGTCACTATTTGCATCCATTGCAATGATTGTATTTATTTTATGCCTGCAAACATAAAACTTCCTTTATTAAGGAGCTAAAAAAAACGCTGATATTTTACTGACATTAGAATCAACCTCAAAGACAAACAATTAGATTTGTATCTATTTGTGGAGAGGTTCTTTTTTTAAATGAAAATGAGACAAAATTATAAGTCCTATATTAGCCTGACTTTAATCTTTCTTCTATGCCTTATAGATGTATATTATATGGATTCCATCAAACAACTGTCTGATGCAACAACGCAAAAAGAAAGGATGTATTTTCTAATCAATTAACATACAGCAGGTTTATAACTTGTCAAGTTTATAGCGGACGATATCTCGTCCTTTAAATTCATTCGCTGTTAAGGCCAATATATAAGAATTCAATTTATCCACTGCTATACTTTTTATTATACGGTCTGTTTGCAATGTTTTTACGTGGATTCCGTCCCATTTGAAGATCATGATTTTTGATAAATTGGTATAGTCGTAAGAACCATCATAAACGCAAAATACATATTGATCCGTCGCACAAATATCTATAAAACATTTCAGATTATCTTTGAAGTCTGATATTTCAACAGAGTTATCTTTTGGTTCTATACGATCCTTACCATAAAAAATGTCTTTAATTATATTTCCCCTTAGATCAAAAAACTGAATTTTATTAAAAAAACGATAGGCACATACGATTGATTCTCTCTTCTCATGTACAATTAAATTAGAGTAATAGGCAAAATCATTCTTATTATACCTTTTTTTATCCATGTCATACATATCAATCCAATAATAACCGGAATCGGGATGAAAGAAATAGAAAGTTTTGTTTCTTTCACCCACACTGGGAACTCCATAAAATTCATCCTTTGTAATATTATAATCGATACTACGGTTCAGGTTTGCCGGAAGAGCTATATCCCGTACAACCATCAAAGAATCCTTTTTACATCGAACCTGTTTTAACCTACTTTTATTATCTATTATCCAGACGTCATCACTTTCGGATGGATAACGAGTGTTACTCTTTACAAATTCTACCGACACAAGCCCTGTAGCTTCTCTTCCATGTATCGCAGAGGCAAGTTCCGCCGAAGGATTGTTTTTGTCATAAACATGCAGAAGGCCCTCATTTTCATACTCCGTAAACACATAATATGAATCTGTTATTTCTACATCCGTATAAAGCGATATGTCATTTGCATTTTTCCATATTTCACCAATTATATGGTTCTCCTTTTCCGGTATCTGATAAGAAAGAGATTTTTCTTTACAGGAAGAGACACCACATAAAAAGAGCAGAAGACTCAATATACCAATTTCTTTTTTCATAAGGATAGACTTTATAATATACATTCATTTTATTCTTTCCATTTAAAAAGGCATAACACCGGATTATCTTCAGGAGATAATTTATCCAGAATAGGTTGCAAATCCGCATTCGGCGTGTAAGGCTTCCCCATGAAAGAAGGTTTCAGTGCTCCAATGATGTATTGATCAGTGGCTCCTTCCAAGTAAAGAGGAATTCTGACACCCCCGTTTCTGGCAAATCCATTCGCCGTGTATAAGTACCCTTTCCGGCTGTTTTTATGATAGATACCATAGTAGGTCTGAGAGACGTCCCGCGTGAACATAACACATAGTAACTCCTCTGTCTCACACACCATGTAACCGGATATATATCCGGAATGCAGAAGAGTTGGCACAAAGTATGTGTTATTCATCGACTCTTCCTGCAGATAGGTTACCGGAGGAAAATCAAATGTTCCCGGTACCAGTTCATAATGGGTTTTTATCTCATCCCCTACGATCTCATAGATCACCGGAATCTGTTCGTGGTAAACAAAGTCCCGGTTCCCTACCCGGTAGAAATTGCGCCCTAACGCATAAGAATATCCACTTTTAAAATCGGCGGGGAAATACGTGTGTTTTGGATTCAATAACGAGTCGCAAGTCAAGACATAATAATCTTCCTTCCTTTCTTCTTTAAGAACACCTGATGAAGAGAAGAATGAGACCGAATGATTGGAGAGTATGCTAAACGATGAATAATACTCAGGAAGAGTTTTGGCATACTTAAACCGGTAATCATTCAGGTCGAAACAGAGTAACTCTTTCTTCTCAATATCATTCACAATAATCGTGTTTGCAGATAAATCAAAATCGAATGACATCGGGGTGATATATTCACCCGGCCCGGCCCCCCGGTTACCTATTTGTGTAAGAAATTTCCCTTCCATATCAAAAACAAATAATGCCATTTGTTTGATGTCCAAAACATATATTTTACCATTCCGTATCTCAACCTGTTTAACTATTCCAATTAAGCACTGTTCATTCGTTTCTAATGGAATAAATGTGAATTCCAACGAGTCCGAGAGTTGTACGTCATCCGTTAAATCCAGGCAAATTCGCTGATTTGAGGAAGAAGTTTCATTTCTATTTGAAGAACAAGCAACAAACAGGGTAAAACATGACAATATTATAATATAAGTTTTCATGTTTAATTGTCAACCGGAAGTAATAGCTGAACAAGTGGTTCATCACTGTTTACATCCGTTGCAATGATAGTATTTGATTCTTCATTTACATAAATGCCATATATAGCACGATCTAATATATATTTTACAACCGGTTTTCCTTCCAGGTCGAATACATAAATAAATCGTCCGCCATCTTCATTTTTCTTTCCATCTTGCATATTCTTTCCTATTTCCCTGAATGTACGGCCATGAAAGACCGTATAGATATATTTGTCCGTTATTTGGATATCGCTAAATCCCATAATGCCCACAGGAATTCCTTCGCCTTCCGACACTTGAAAAACGGGTTCTCCGTTTGGGCCATACAATATCCTGTTTGTATCATTATCCAATGCTATAATTTCTAATACCTCTCCCAATTGAGTAGCCAAAACCATTGTATTACTATGGGAGTTATAATCCATAAAACTTCGCCAAGCCTGAGCAAGAGCCGGTGATTGTCCTTGTTTTCTTTCTGTAGGGATAATTCCTGCCGATTGTATGATATTCCCTTGTCTACTCAGCAAATGGTAGCGGTATTCACCGGAATAATCAGGGACAATAAAGCCGTCCGCTGTTTTATGGAAATCCAATGTACGAATCAGTTGTTTATCTAAATTTATTTCCTCCAACCGCTCAGCTGATTTATTCAACAGGTTAACTCCCCATCGGGTAATCTGCATTTTATTCGCGTCCAATACCCACAGCGAATCCGGCGAATCAAACTGAAACGTTTCGACCGAAAGTAGCTCTTCCGGCCCATTCCCTCGTTTCCCGAAAGAAACAATATGTTGCCATTGAGGGTACGTAAAAGCATGCAGGTAATGATCTGTATTATGTAAGTCTAATACAACAGCAACACTGTCCGTTACCACCACCCGAAACGGATAACGGAACAGGACAGTATCCAATGAGACAACATCGGCTATTAAAGTTATTTCTTTGGGGAAATCCCTATAATGAGGATAAGTATCTCTTATATTCACAGTACAAGAAATAAAAGAACAGAATAATATGTAAAGAATATACCTCACCTTTACAAGCCTATACTGTAACCGGAAAATTTATATTTCACTTTAACTCCGCCACAATCAATACTTCCACTACTATAACATCCAGTTCCACTCCCTTCTCCACTTGCCAACGCCTCCGTATTGTTATAGACCAAATCGTCCCATTCATTATTTCCACTCTTACTTAAAATGAATAGGAAAGCAACTCCAATTATTACAACACACAATTTTAACATCTGTTTCATTTTGTATTACATTAAATTAATGTGAAATTATTTTATGCCTACAAATATAAAATTTATTTTATTAAAGATACTAAAAAAACGTTGACATTTTATTGATATCACAATCAAACTCGATTATCTTTGCATCCATTTGTAGAAAACTCTTTTTTTAATGATAATGAGACAAAATTATAAGTTCTATATTAGCCTGACTTTAATATTCTTCCTATGCCTTATCTATGGTATGTTCATATATTCATATTATATAGATTCAATTTACAATTTATTGAAAAAGAGTAATGATTGTTTTAGCGAAGTAGTCAATAAAGACAGGGATTTTCGTTTGAGAGAAACAAATATGCCGGTTTACTTTGGGATTGTTCCGAAAGATACAGCAAGCCAGGTAACCATAGAAAGAGAAGGGCATCCTATCATTTACAAGGAAAAAACGGATTCTATCAGGCAATTATCTAACACTACAATACAAAATCATACGATCCAAACTATGTTGTTGTACGAAAATCCGATCCATGTGAATACGTTGGACAGCTTGTTCCGAACAGAACTGCGAAAAGAGAATATAGACGCACAAACAGCCATACAATATACGGACAACACAACAAATAAAACATATTACAGCAACTCTGACTCATTACCACAGAAGCATTTTAACAGGTTGTCGGAAGTAATGGTCGGGATTGATGGTGAAATTACGTTACAGGCTTTTGTAAAACTATCGCCTGTCGGCATTGTTCATAATGCTACTTCTTCAATGGGAGGAATTACATTTATCTGGCTAATACTAATGAGCATTTTTGTTTATTTTGCACTGAAAAAAGAAAAAGTAGTAGTTGTAACAAAACAGTCCAAACGGAATCAGGTGCAATTAATCGATAATTTATATCTAAAAGCCGACAGAGATTGTTTAATTTATAACCAAAAAGAAATCAGACTGACCGAACTATATACTCAATTTCTGTCTATTTTATTCAACAGCCCTGATTATTTTGTCGGATATGAGGATTTAATTGAGGAATTGTATGGCACAATTGAAAAAGAATCAGGAAAAGAACGATTGTCTCAATTGGCCAAACGAATACGTATGGAAATATTTATGTTCATCCCGGAAATAGAATTGGAAAATGTCCCTCGAAAGGGCTACACAGTAAGAATAAAATAACTTACATTCGTCTTGCGTTCGATTGCATATATCTGAAGATATTTAAAATACTGTAATTAAATGCGTTTATTAATATTAAAAGAAATATAGTAGTATGAAACTGTATCATTTTTTTTGTTTTGTGAGTATTTTTTTAACTGCATGTTCTACTAATACAGGAAATGAACTAGAATATGCCTTACGTTTAGCAGATAATAATCGAGGCGAACTTGAAAAGGTATTAAATCATTACCATAAAAATCCAAAAGACAGTCTCAAATATAAGGCTGCTGTCTTTCTGATTACCAATATGCCCGGAAAATATTCCGAGGATGATAAACCTTTAAATAGTTACACACCTTTGCTTACAGACTGGAATGAGATGTGCGAAAAAGGATTGGCCTCATATAAATCAGGAATATTGGATTCTTTAATTTCCATTTACCATTTGGAATCAGCAAGAAAAAAGTTATTTGATGTTAATTTCATAAAAGCCGATTATTTAATTAACAATATCGAATGTTCATTTAAAGTATGGGAATCACAGCCTTGGGGTAAAGATATTCCTTTCGATAGATTTTGCGAAGAAATATTGCCCTACCGTTTAGAAACAGAGCCTTTAGAAGATTGGCGAAATATTGTCTTATCACAATATAAAAATCTATATGACTCCCTAAGAACTACGGATATCGATGCAGTTACGGCATGTACAAAGGTATTGTTATCAATAAATGATAAATGGTTTTTGGGAGATAAAGGTACATTACCTGCTTTAACTTACAGTATGACTGAAAATTTCAGGACAGGTACATGTCTGGAACTTGTTAACTTGACAACATTTGTAATGCGTGCTTTGGGTATCCCTGTAACAAGGGATTTTACTCCTCAGTGGCCGCATCGGGCAAGTAAACATGATTGGAATACAATTCTGGATAAAGATGGTAAACGCTTATTATTTGGATTAACTGAGAATATTCCGGGAGAACCTTATAAACCGGATCATAAAATGGCAAAGGCATTCCGAAAAACATATCAAAAAAATCCTATCTCCTTTAATAAGGATGTTTATATGGAATATATACCTATATTATTTAAAAAT
The DNA here is from genome assembly GCA_031264865.1 of Tannerellaceae bacterium. Taxonomy (GTDB): domain Bacteria; phylum Bacteroidota; class Bacteroidia; order Bacteroidales; family Tannerellaceae; genus DFXE01. The sequence continues at coordinate 40,779 of JAISDJ010000183.1, forward strand.
CAGTTTATTAAAGATGTTTCTAAGGAAGATTTTCCGACCGTTGATGTGACAATACATCCGGATTGTGGTATTAAAAAGGGATATTTATTATATTTGAATGTATTTAATAATCAAAATTGGGTTCCTATTCAATATTCAAAAACATCAGATCCTGCTATTTTTCCATCTATGGGGAAAAATATTGTCTATCTCCCTGCATATTACGACAATAATAAGTTAATACCCTGTACTTCTCCCTTTATTTTATCACAAAATAGTGAGATTCATTGGTTAAAGGCCGACACATCTAAATTCCAAAAATTAACCTTATTACGGAAATATCCAATAATGTTATCACCCAATAACCGAATGAAAGGCGGAAGATTTCAAGCAAGTAATTTCCCGGATTTCTCAAACGCAGTTGATCTTTTCGAGATTGTTGGTACTCCGGATTTATACTTTCAAGATGTAATTATAGATCAACCACAAGAATACAGATATTATAGATATTTATCTCCTGAAAAGGCCAATTGCAATATTGCCGAATTAGAATTTTATGGCAAGGCGAACGAAGAAACAAAAATGATTGGGCGAATGATAGGTACCCAAGGATCTTGGAATAATAATCCTTTACGTACGTTTGATAAAGCTTTTGACGGGAATGTTCTAACCTTTTATGATGCTGCAAAAAGTGATGGGAAGGCATGGGTTGGTATGGATTTTGGGAAAAGAGTAAAAATCACAAAGATAAGATATCTACCCAGGAACGATGATAACACAATTGCAACCGGACAAACGTATGAGTTATTTTATTGGGGAGATAAAGGATGGATATCTCTTGGCCGGCAAATCCCAACGCAGCAAGTATTATATTATGAAGCCCCTTCTAATGCATTATTTTTATTACGTAATTTATCCAAAGGTAAAGAAGAACGTATTTTTACTTACGAAAATGATAAACAAGTATGGTGGTAAAAAGGAGAAAAATATTCAGATCGCGTATAAGTGTATTATTCATTGTATTTATATTCGCAATATTCCTTCGTGTATTTATTCTGCTATTTCAAGAAAAGGCATATCAAGATATATATATTCTTGGCGGAATTTTGTTGTTTGTTATTTTGCTTTCTACCGGAATGCGTTATGTCATTTCAGGAAATTCTAAAAAGATTGCGGATTGACTTTGTGAACAAGAGTTCTTGGTTAATCTCTCCAGTTCAGGAACAAAAATTCATTGAGGAATTGAAAGCTATCAATCCTGATATCTACATCAACGTCTCTAATAAAAAAGGAATCTGGCGTATTCAAGACTGGGATATTTCTCATTCTTTTATATTTGCAAATATAAAACTTTTTTTCATCAAAAAACCTAAAAAAATCGTTGTGATGCCTTCAGGAAAAGGTTACAATGGTTTTGGAAAAACATTATAACGATTTTAGAAAGACATCACAATGATTTGGAAGAGACATCATAATGGTTTTTCGCCTTTATCCTTCATCTGAAATAGAACTCTGACAAAGAGCCACAGGGAAGGTAGGCTGAAACGCCTTGTTTACTGTAGAAGTTACGATTCTGAGCCGTATACTTCTTCGTAAGGTTGTACGATTACCCAGCCGTCGCCTTCGAATTTCATCTGGAAACTTTCGCCGCTTCCGCGTCCGATGAATGTTTTGAGGGATATGTCTGTTTTGAATGTCGGCGTCAGGTTTCCCGACCAGGCTACCGTGGCGTTCGGGTCGGTGTATATGGGTTGTCCGGGTTTTACTAACAAAGTTAACGGGTCGCCATGTGTAGTGATAGCCACATGTCCGGTTCCTTTGATGCTTGCCTGGAAAAGTCCGCCTCCCATAATACCGGCTATGCTTTTCATCAGTTTTACATCCGATTGTAGCGATTCTTCGTGTGCAAGGATATCGTTTCCATTTACATTGATAGTTTCATTCTCAAGATATAACACACGGATTTTTTTAGCCAGGTCGGCAACATATATACGACCTGTTCCGGTAGCCGACATCATAGACGTACCTTCGCCGCTGACGGCTTTCTTTAACAGATTACCGATTCCTTTGCTCAGGATACCTTCCCTTTCAAATTTCACATTGCCGTCGTAAGCAATCATGGCACCCTTTTTGATCATTATGGACTGGTTACTGATGTTCAGTTCTAGGATATAGTCTTTTTCCAACTCAAAAAGTCCGTTTTTACTGTCATCTTGTGATGTTTCCTGAATGAAAGACTGAATAGAATACTTTTTCATGATTAATATAGTTTAAACGATTAGTAAATATCCGACAAATATAATAATAAAATAAAAAACAGGCGCGTATTACGCAGAATACATAATACACGCCTGATAAAGTATCTGAATACGTTTAATTATTTTCGGGACGCAGTTTGCGCACTACGGCGCCGGCACGCCACATTTCGCTTTCGCGGAGCGCTTTTAGTTCTTCTTCCAATTTTTCACGATAATCGGGTTTACTGTTTGTGTCGATAGAACGTTGTGCTTCATTGCCCGACGACACTTCTTTATACAGTTTTTCAAGTACCGGCTTGGTTGCATCATGGAAAGGAATCATCCAATCCAATGCGCCGCGTTGAGCCGTTGTAGAACAATTGGCATACATCCAATCCATACCGTTTTCCGCAAATAACGGCATTAATGATTGGGTAAGTTCTTCTACTGTCTCGTTGAATGCTTCAGACGGACTATGTCCGTTTTCGCGTAATACTTCATATTGGGCAAGCAGTAAACCCTGGATGGCTCCCATTAAGGAACCACGTTCACCTGTTAAATCGGAATAAACTTCTTTCTTGAAAGTCGTTTCAAACAAATAGCCCGAACCAACGCCAATACCCAAAGCAACCACGCGTTCCCAAGCCCTGCCGGTAGCATCTTGATAAATAGCAAAGCTGGAGTTTAGTCCGCGACCTTGTAAAAACATCCGGCGAAGGCTGGTCCCCGAACCCTTCGGCGCTACTAATATTACATCGATATCTGCCGGAGGTATAATATTTGTTCGTTCTTTGTAAGTAATACCAAAACCATGAGAGAAATACAAAGCTTTCCCTTTTGTAAGATACTTCTTGATACGCGGCCATACTTCAATCTGGGCTGCATCCGAAAGCAGGTACTGGATAATCGTTGCCTTCTCGCAAGCTTCTTCGATATCAAAGAGGGTTTCATCCGGCGTCCAACCGTCGGCTACAGCCTTATCCCAGGTTTTGCCGCCTTTACGTTGGCCGACAATCACATGGAAACCGTTATCTCTAAGGTTCAAACTCTGTCCTGGTCCTTGTACACCATAACCGATCACTGCAATCGTTTCATCCTTTAATACTTCTCTTGCTTTCTCTAATGGAAATTCATCGCGGGTAACTACATTTTCTACTACGCCGCCAAAATTCATTTCTGCCATAGTTCGTCTTTAAATTATAAATAATAAATCTCTTTTATCCATTACTTCCATGTTACTGCCGCGCGGCTGATAGCCTTTCCTTCGTGACAAATAGCCTGACTATATTTATCCGGAGATGTTTCCGCCACATGAAGCGTTAACGGCATACCGTATCTTCCTTCCGATAAATATGCTATTTCAAACCGGCTAATAGCTTTTTCTTTGTATGTTTTCATATCAAACATATCCAGCAGATGCTCCATATACTTAATGCTATTCAAATGCCCGTTAACATCCAAATCGCTGTATTTTATTTTATACGGTTCACCAGGTGTATCATTCTCTACAGGAATTATCTTACCCGGCTTTTCTATCGGACAAGGCCTGTCTACTTTATATGCATTCAGTGCATCCACATCCAGCGGTGTCGGGCGACGCGTCTCTACGTCAATGGCCGCCCAGATAGAACGAGCAAACCCAAACGACCTGCCTTCGGCATTTACCAACTCAAAACAACGGTTCGTGAATAAGCGGGCAGCCTCTTCAATCCAGGTATAAAGTGTTATATTTTCCGACATCCCCGGATATTCGTCCATTTCGATAGCCAACCGCGACAATACCCATGCCGTATGACAGTTGTTCATATCATTAAAACCAAACCCACGTTGTGCGGCATGTGTAGAAGCTGCATGTAAAAGATAGGTACCAATCATCGGGATGGAAATACGTCCCTGGAAGTCTAACAAATAAGATTCCGTAACAAAATGATATTCGCCTAATTTACTCTTCTCCATTTTTTATATCTAATTTCGTTTTCATCGCCGACAACATATCGCTTAGCCGTTCTACTTTACTTTTTGTAATGGCCACCCGACCGGAACGGATAAATTGCAAAACACCTATTTTCCGGCTTAATTCTTTGAATAATGCCTGCGTTTCTTCGTAATGTCCGCTCTTCTCGAGCACGATACAGTCTTCATTCATATCAAGCGTCCGGGTATTGTATTTACGAATTAATTCCTCTACGCCTTCCATCTTCAGGAAAAGTTCCGTACTTACTTTATATAAAGCAATTTCCTGATGCACCAAATCTTCATCCGTATTATAATATGCTTTCAGAATATCGACCCTTTTATCTATTTGCTTGACTACTTTATCAATCATATCCTGTTCGGCAAACGTTGTAATGGTAAACTTATGTATCCCTTTTATCGCAGAAGGAGAGACAGATAAGGTCTCTATATTCAGTTGCCGGCGCGTAAAGATAATAGTAATCTGGTTAAGTAGACCTACCGTATTCTCCGAAAATATGATGATTGTATATAATTTTTTTGTTTGCATTTTATTAGGAGTTAAGGAGTTATTATCCCATAATAATATTTGTAATTGGGGCGCCTGCCGGAACCATCGGATAAACCATCCCATGTGTTTCTACATGAGCAACGAGCATATAAGCCCCTTCATGACTGAGCATTTCGGCAATCGCATCATCCAATTCTTCCCGTTTCTCAACAGCCCGGGCGCCAATGCCATAGGCTTTAGCTATTCCCACAAAGTCGGGATTATCCATGGTGGTTGACGAGTATCGTTTATCAAAAAATAATTCCTGCCACTGGCGTACCATACCCAGGTAATTATTATTCAATACGATGATCTTCACATTTAGTTTTTCCTGCATAATGGTTCCCAGTTCCTGGATCGTCATTTGCAATCCACCGTCTCCTACAAACAGGCAAACCGTACGATGGGGAGCGCCCATCTTTGCCCCGATAGCAGCAGGAAGCCCGTAACCCATCGTTCCTAATCCTCCGGAAGTAACCACACTCCGGGTTTGGCTATAATTAAAATAACGTATTCCCATCATTTGGTTTTGCCCGACATCTGTTACCAAAACCGCTTTATTTCCGGTAGCTTCCGTTATTTTACGGACAATTTCACCCATTTGAAGTTGTCGCCCGGCTTCCGGATGGAGTTCCTTTTTAATTACCTTTTCATATTCTTCTTTTTCGTGAGAGGCGAAACTCGCTATCCATTCCGTATGACGAGCCGGTTTCAATCTATTGGTAACAGCCGCCAGCGTTTCCTTTGCATCTCCCAATACCGGCACGTCTACCGGTACATTTTTACCTATTTCGGAGAGGTCTATATCAAAATGAATGATTTTTGCTTGTTTAGCATAGGCTTGAAGATTACCAGTCACCCTGTCGTCAAAACGCATACCAATCGCGATCAACACGTCACATTCATTTGTTTTCATGTTCGGTCCTACATTGCCATGCATCCCAAGCATCCCTTTATTCAGCCGGTAATCGGTTGGCATTGCCGACAGGCCAAGCGCTGTAGAGCCAGCCGGAATATCCGCCTTTTCAAGAAAAGCAAACAACTCTTTTTCCGCTCCACTCAATATCACCCCCTGCCCTACTAAAGCAAATGGTCTTTTTGCGCCGTTAATCAAGACGGCAGCAGCCTCTATTTGTTCTGTAATTATCTCAGGAATCGGTAGGTAGCTACGTATGTAACTCACCTTTTCATACACATAATCAACCGTTCCCACCTGGGCATCCTTCGCAAAATCAAGAACAACCGGCCCGGGCCGTCCACTGGAAGCAATATAAAAAGCACGTGATACAGCCCAAGCTATTTCCTCCGGCTTACGAATCTGATAAGCCCATTTTGTAATCGGTTGCGTAATGCCAATCACATCAATCTCCTGAAAAGCGTCTGTTCCCAAGAGAGGAGAAGGAACCTGCCCGGAAATAACCACCAGCGGCGTACTATCCATCAGCGCATCTGCTATTCCTGTAATGGTATTGGTAGCGCCCGGACCCGAAGTTACTAAAGCAACTCCTACTTTACCCGACACCCTCGCATAACCTTGCGCTGCATGGGTAGCTCCCTGTTCGTGTCTGACAAGTACATGTTTCAACCTGTCTTGATAATCATACAGACAATCATACAATGGTATTACCTGCCCGCCCGGATATCCGAAAATAGTATCTACACCTTCGGCAATCAACGTTTTTAACATCGCTTCCGAACCGGAGATCTTAACGTTCTTATCTATCGTATCATTCATACTTACCCATTCTTTTTTTATATCATCAAACTATGTTTCGCTGTTAATTGTCTACTATCCTTACGGCTCCTTTATCCGCTGAAGCGGCCATTTTAGCATACGCTTGTAAAGCTTTTGAGACATTACGCTCACGATGAGGCGGGGTAAACGCTTTTGTACCACGCGCCTCTTCCTCTTTCCTGCGCAAATTCAATTCTTCATCCGTTACTTTCACCTGAATCGTACGTTCGGGAATATTAATCTCAATCATATCACCCTCTTTTATTAAACCGATAGCGCCGCCTGCCGCTGCCTCCGGTGATACATGTCCGATGGAAAGGCCGGATGTGCCTCCGCTAAAGCGTCCGTCGGTTATAAGGGCGCATGCTTTCCCTAAATGTTTACTTTTAATATAAGAAGTAGGATAAAGCATCTCCTGCATACCCGGCCCACCTTTCGGTCCTTCATAGGTTATGACCACTACATCACCGGCGACGACTTCATCGCCTAATATTCCTTTACAGGCAGCTTCCTGTGAATCAAATACCTTAGCCGGACCCAAAAAACGGAAGATACTCTCATCTACTCCGGCTGTTTTTACCACACATCCGTCTAAAGCAATGTTGCCATATAATACCGCCAATCCACCGTCTTTTACATAGGCATGCGCCCAATCACGGATGCAACCTCTTTCTCTATCCGTATCCAATTCTTTATAATAACTTTCCTGCGAGCCCATTACTAAATTAAACTTATGGGCAGGTGCACTCTTATAAATTACACACGCCTTATCTGTTACCTTTGGAGAAAGAATACTATACCGGGCGATCGCTTCGGATAAGGTTAAACCGTCTACACGTTTTACACCACCATCTACAAGGCCTGCTTTCATTAATTCGTCCATAATGGCAATGATCCCACCGGCCCGGTTCACATCCTGTATATGATAAACCGGTGTATTGGGAGCCACTTTGCAAAGGACAGGGGTTTTTTTTGATAACATATCAATATCTTTCATGGTGAAGTCTACTTCCGCTTCGTGAGCTACCGCTAATAAATGAAGTACCGTATTGGTAGAACCACCCATAGCAATATCAAGTGACATGGCATTCAAAAATGCCTGACAGGTAGCAATACTACGAGGAAGCACCGAATCATCGCCATCCCGATAGTACTTATATGTATTTTCAACAATTAGTCCGGCTGCTTTCTTAAACAATTGAATCCGGTTGGCATGTGTAGCCACAATTGTACCATTTCCCGGAAGCGCAAGGCCAATCGCTTCGTTCAAACAATTCATTGAATTGGCGGTAAACATACCGGAACAGCTTCCGCAGGTAGGGCAGGCGGCATATTCTACTTTCTCTATTTGTTCATCGCTGACGGAATCGTCGGCCGCTTCAATCATTACGTCAATCAAATCCAACGCACGCCCGTTCAATTCGCCCGCTTCCATCGGCCCGCCCGAAACAAATACCGTAGGGATATTCAACCGCATGGCAGCCATTAACATGCCGGGCGTGATTTTATCGCAATTGCTGATACAAACCAGAGCGTCTGCTTTATGGGCGTTCACCATATATTCCACACTGTCGGCTATCAGGTCGCGCGAAGGCAAGGAGTAAAGCATCCCGTCGTGCCCCATCGCAATCCCGTCGTCAATAGCAATTGTATTAAACTCGGCGGCAAAACAACCTGCTTTCTCAATCTCCTTTTTCACCAACTGCCCGGTTTCATGCAAATGAACATGGCCGGGAACAAACTGGGTAAATGAATTGGCAATGGCAATGACGGGCCTACCCATCTGTTCTTCCTTCATTCCGTTTGCACGCCATAAAGCCCGTGCTCCTGCCATTCGCCGCCCTTGCAGGCTACTTGCGCTTCTCAATTGATTCTTCATGTTTTTCATCCAATAAAAAAAGCCCCTTCTCACAGGAGAAAGGGCTTCGGAATTATTTTTTTTATGGCTTACATATCCTTACACACACCTTTCTCCCCGCCGGCTAATGACCAAGAGGACCACGAGAATAATGTTATGAAGAATATTACTTACCATTTGTTACTATTTTTCCTTTAATTGGCGCAAATGTAAAACAATATTTTTTACAGACAAAAGAATTGATACTTTTTTTACTTCTCCTGCTATGCTTTATCCCCATACCCGTAGCCATAAGCGCCATAACCATAATGGCCGTAACCATAGCCCGACCGCTTATAGTCAACGGCATTCAGGATAACGCTCATGTTTTTGAGCTTATTCTGACTGTAGAGTTTTTCTACTTCGGGCAGCATGCGCTTATCCATCAAACCGGTGCGGATGAGGAAGATCGTCAGGTCGGCTATCCGGTTTATGATAGACGTATCGGCCACTAAACTATAGGGGGCGCTGTCTATTATCACATAGTCATACTGTCCCGTTAGTTGGCGTATCATAGAATCCAGGCGTTCGCTGGCAAGCATCTGGGTAGGGTTGGGTGGGAGAGGGCCGGTGGGTATTATATGTAAATGATCGCTAAATTCGCTCCGTTGAATTAAATGCGATACCTCGTTTATCTTTCCCAACAGATAATCGGTCACACCCGGCAATCTCGTGTCACACATTTGTGTGCTGAGGGAGCTTTTTCGGATATCAAAGTCTATCAGCACGGTTTTCTTTCCGGCGAAAGCCAGGCTTAAAGC
>JAISDJ010000159.1 GCA_031264865.1 Tannerellaceae bacterium
ATAATAGCTGTTCATATTCCGAACGTTTTATGGTTATCGTGTCTTCCACGCTGTAAAGATAATATTTTCCCCCGATTTCATCCTTTTTTCCTTTTTAGGGTATCTGAGTAGTTACGAAATATATACTTCTCCGTAGATTAGGAAAAATAAAAATTTCCGGTTATTTTTGTAACAATAACATCGTTTAGAAAGAGAAAGGGCTTTCGACCGGGTTATTGAGGATATGCTTTTAACTACAGTGTTTTTTCGAAGGAGTTTTTGATGACTTTCAATGAGTTCTATATTCACTGGTATTCCCGCATGAAGCATTTTGCCTGCGAATATGTGATATCGGAAGACGATGCGGAAGATATCATACAGGATATTTTTTTAGAACTATATGAAAAATTTCATTTGTTGGAAAACCGCGTAAATATAGTTGCTTATGTATTTACTGCTATAAAAAATCGCTGCATAGATCATTTGCGACATAAAATAGTAGAACAAGAAACCGCCAGGCGTATGCAAGAAGAGCATTTTCTTACTTTGCGTATGAAGTTTGATTCATTAGAAATTCTGGAAGAAAATCTGTTTAATGAAGAAAATCTTGAAGAGATAATCACAAAAGCCCTGAATACACTACCGGAACGTTGCCGCAATATCTTTATAAAGCACAAAATAGAGAAGAAAAAACGAAAAGAAATTGCAGAGGAGTTAAATATCTCTCCTAAAACCGTAGAAAACCAACTGACAATTGCCTATAGAAAATTACACGAGAAACTGAAACGGTAAAAAATATTTTTTTCTTTTGGGGGATTTCCCGATCTCATCCGTTTACATAGAAACATCTTGATACATGGATGAGAGAATCATAAAATATTTCAATGGGGAATTGTCTGAAGAAGAACGGATTTTGCTGCTCAGAGAGCTGGATAAAGACGCTGCCTTGAAAAACAAAATGTTAAACTATCAGAATGTAAGGGCTGTGTCTGATCTTTCGTCTGAAAATATTGATTTCCGGGCTGGATATGAAGGATATAAGCATCTTCGCAAGAAAAGGCTGAGGAAAAAGATTCTCTATAACATGAAGGTGACGGTAAGCTATGCGGCTGTTGTTGTTTTTATTGTTGTTGTCACGTGGAAAACCGCCAAATCTGATCAGGAAACTATCGAACCAACCATTAGCCAACAAGAATTATTTGTTCCATCCGGTCAACGAGCCAGAATAACCCTTCCCGATGGGTCGACCGTCTGGTTGAATGCCGGCTCCACCTTGCTATATCCTTCATCATTTGGAAAAGAGCGGAAGGTACAATTAACCGGAGAAGCCTATTTTGATGTGGCAGAAAATCCGGATAAGGCTTTTATTGTATCTACAAAATTTATAGATATCAAGGCTTTGGGGACTCAGTTTAATGTGGAGAGTTATCCAAAAAGCGAATATGCAAGTACAGCGTTGGTTGATGGTTCAGTAAAGGTGTATAAACCGGATGAAGCTTCGCAAGGGATCGTTCTAAGTCCTAATCAGCAACTGTTTTATGAAAACGGCCGGTTTCGGCTGAAGGTTTCCATGGATAAGGATGAACTTTTGTGGAAAGATGGTATATATAGTTTTAAAAAAGAGCGTCTTGATGTGATTGTAAAAAAACTGGAATTGTATTACGATGTAGAGATTGTAGTAGAAGCCCCCAGGATATTAAAATATGAATATACCGGTAAATTCCGCCAACGTGACGGCGTAATGGAAATACTACGTATCATCCAGCAAATCCATGGCTTTAAGATGGATGTGGATGAAGATTCGAATCGGATAACGATCAGTTAATACAGATCGCAAATGAATGAATGTATAACTTTAAAATGATATGCCTATGAAATAATCCCATGAATAAAAAATCGGCAGATGCTGTAACATCTACCGATCATTAAGCAAACATTTTCGCGACAAAAATTTAGTATTTACTTAATCCAACAAAGATATGAAAATAGACCCTTTGTTAATGCAATTCATATGTATTTATGTAAAAAAAATCAAAAATACATCCCGTATTATGAAAATCTCCATTTTTCTATTGTTTGCATGCGCTGCTCAACTGATAGCAATGAACAGTGAAGCTCAAAATGTAATCATTACAGTTGCTTCTAACGATATAACAATTGGAGAGTTAATTGAAGAAATAGAGCAACAGACTGATTATCTGGTTGTATATAGCAACAGTGAAGTAAACTTAACAGAAGTATTACATGTACAGAACGTATCAACCAAAGTGTCGGACCTTTTAAAAGACGCTTTTGCTGATAATCATTTGAAGTATAAATTTGAAAATGACTACATCATTCTATCCAAAGGAACGGTTCTTCCGGCAATCCAACAAACAGGACGAAGAATTACCGGTAAAATAACGGATAGTTCGGGAGAACCAATTATCGGGGCCAATGTAGTGGTAAAAGGGACAACAAACGGAATTGTAACAGATATGGATGGACAGTTTAGCCTGCTCAACGTCCCGGAGAGAGCGACACTTCAAATATCCTATATCGGATACCTCACGCAGGAAATCATAGTATCCAATCAGACACACTTGAATATCACCCTTCTGGAAGATACCCAGACACTGGATGAAGTTGTGGTAGTTGGCTATGGAACATTAAGAAAAAAGGATTTGACTGGTTCGGTAGGCCAGGTTTCATCAGGTGTTCTTGAAACGTTAGCGACCAATCGCATAGAGCAAGCTTTAACCGGACAGATATCCGGTATGCAGGTAATATCAAAAAGCGGTATGCCTGGAGAATCCCCCATGATTCGTATCCGTGGCGTAGGTAGTATTACTGCCGGTTCGGAACCTTTGTATGTAGTAGATGGTTTTCCTACGGATAATATCCAGACATTAAATCCCGGTGATATTGAAAGCATAGATATTTTAAAAGATGCTTCTTCTACGGCAATTTACGGATCGCGCGGATCGAATGGGGTAATCATTATCAATACGAAACGGGGAGTAACCGGAAAACCGACCATTACGGCCGATGTATCTTATGGCGTATCAAAAGTGTATGACATTCCACGAATGATGAATGGCCCCGAATTGGCAGAATATGCGTATTGGTCGGTAAGGAACAGAAATTTAGATCTGGGCGTTACGAATGAAGTACTTGACAATACAGTTCCTACCCAATGGCCCCGTCTGGCGCTTCCAATACCTCAATGGGAGGTGATAAATGGAACGAATGTGGTTGATTGTGATATGGTAAGGGAGATTTTAAGAACAGCTCCCGAAAATCGTTATATGGTAGGCGTTAATGGCGGAAGTGAAAATGTTCAGTATTTATTAAGCGCCGAATACCTCAATCAGCAAGGTGTGGTGCGCAACAGTAATTTCGATCGTTTATCGTTAAGGGCCAATATTGATATGAAATTGTCGAAGAGGGTTTCCATGAAGTTTAATCTGAATCCGTCTTTTACGAATGAAAATATGTCGTACGAAAGTAGCTCGGACAATTATGGCGGTTATATGTCGGGCAGCCCTGTTAATCGCGCTCAGTTATGGCCTTCGTACTTCCCTGCCAGAGATGAAAACGGGGAATATTTTATGTTTGACCATAATGATGCCTCTCATGAATGGAATCCATTGGCGCAAGTAAATGAAGTGCTTAATAATAGAAAAAGAGCCCGCGTTTTAACGAATCTGAATTTAGATTTCCAACTATTGAATGAATTGCGCCTGAATGTCATGCTTGGCGGTACGATTTACAATTCGTCTGCTACGCGTTTTGAACCGAGCTTGCCGGTCTTTTCGTCAGGAGGCGACTACGACAATGATGCTTTTGGACGTGATGAATCACTTATGAATATTAATTGGATTACCGAATATACGCTGCACTACAACAAATCATTCAACAAGCATAATATCCAGGGACTCGCCGGGTTTACGGCACAGGCAAACTGGAGTAAAAGCAGTAGCCTGGAGAGCAACCGGTATCCGAATAATCTGATTCCATATCTAAGCGCTGTCGCAAATATCCTGAGCGGAGGAACAGCCAGCGTCAACGAATGGTCGATGGTATCCTATCTGGCGCGTATCAATTATAATTACGACAGTAAATATTACCTGACGGCATCATGGCGCGCAGATGGTTCTTCCCGATTCGGACAAGACAATAAATATGGATACTTTCCTTCAGTATCGCTGGCATGGCGTATCTCTCAGGAGAATTTTCTGAAAGAAGTAGCTCCTCTCAGTGATCTGAAAGTAAGGGTAAGTTACGGACATACCGGAAATAATAATATCGGAGGATATAATCATATTGCAACCATCAGTTATCTTCGTACGGTACTTGGCGGCGGGGCGGTTGAAGGATATGCTCCCACCCGGCTTGATAATCCGTTGTTGACCTGGGAAGTGCAAAAGCAGATAAATGCAGGATTGGATGTTTCTCTTTTCGACAATAGACTGGCAGTAACGTTTGACTATTATCGTTCGCGGAATACGGATTTATTGCTGGATGTTAATATTCCGGCTACCACAGGATTTACCCGCACAACGAAGAATATTGGCGAAGTAGAGAACAGAGGTTTTGATATACAGGTAAAGACAGAGAATATACGCAACAAGGATTTCAGATGGTCGACCGATTTCAATGTTTCCACTTTCAAAAACGAGGTCATCGCACTTGGTCCGGAAGGCGACCCTATCAGAAGTACTTCACATATTACCCAGATAGGTCGTCCCATAGGTATGTTTTATGGCTATCAGGTAGACGGGGTGTTTATGAATCAGGCTGAAGTAGACAAAGGCCCGGTTTTTGGGCGCGGAACATCGAACCAGACACGTCCCGGCGACTTACGTTTTGTGGATTTAAACAATGACGGCGTGATCAATTCCCTGGATCAGGGAGAGATGGGAAATCCTTATCCCGATTTCACGTATGGGATGACCAATAATGTTTCGTGGAAAAATATAAGTTTAAGCGTAAGTTTATATGGTAGTTACGGGAATGAAATATTAAATCTTGCCGCTGTTGGGATTTTGAATAAGAGAGGTAATCGCGTGGGACAGTTGGCTACGCAGCTTAATTACTGGAAAACGGAAGGGGAGCCGGGCGACGGAAAAGCGCCGCGCCCGAATGACGCATCTACCGGTGGTAATCGGGAAATCTCCCAGCACTATATAGATACAGGTTCTTTCCTTCGTATCAATAATCTGAGGCTAAACTACGATGTGCCTGTGGCGGCCATCAGAAAATTGATCAATGTGAATTCATTACGGGCGCAGTTGTATTTCAATATAACGAACCTTTATACATTCACCGCTAATGAAACCTGCTTTAATCCGGATGTAAGCAACAGTTCCGCTTCATTGACGCCCGGCGTAAGTTACAGTGATTATCCATTACCGCGCACATATTTATTGGGAATAAGTATTAAATTTTAAACAACCTTTAAAACCATATTCAAATGAAATATATAGCAATAATTATCAGCGTAGTCCTGTTTGTGGGATGTTCCGGTGACTTTATCGATCTGACACCTCCGTCTACCGCCACGGTAGCAAATGTTTATAAAACGGATAAAGACTTTCAGGATGCCCTGGTTGGATGTTACAATCAGTTACGCTCTCAATATGGCTCTTTCTGGCAATGGGATCTGGCAAGTGATGACGCCCGTCACCAATGGTCTACACTTGATGTGCGGCGTAATATGGATGAATATACTTACCTGAATAATGAGGGTATCTTTTCAAGCAGATGGAATGGTTATTATACGCTCATTTATCGGGCAAACTACATAATAGAAGCAATTGAAAGCATCGATGAAGCTGTTGTACCCCAAAAGCAAGCCTATATTGGAGAAGCCAAATTCATGCGGGGAATTGCTCATTTCCACCTGGTAAGAGCCTTTGGGGATGTTCCTTTGATAACGAAGGTAATCCCTGACGACGAAGCGCTCCAGATAGGACGTGATCCCGTCAATACGGTTTACGAACAAATCATTTCCGACCTGAAAGATGCCGGCGAAGCGTTACCCTCGTCGTATACAGGACGTGATGTGGGGCGCGCCACGAAAGGCGCTGCCAAGTCTATATTGGGGAGCGTATATTTGACCCATAAAAAATTCCCCGAAGCAGAGACCGTATTAAAGGAGGTAACGACAATGGGTTATAAACTTTTAGACGATTTCAATGATTTGTGGGACTATTCGAAAGATGAGCATCACAGCGAATATATTTTTGATATAGAATACGAATCGGATATTCAATTAGGCGCTGGTTTTACAAACGATTTCCTGCCGCAGCAGGCTGAAATTGCCCAGTTATATGCGATACCCGGTGCCGCAGGAAACAGTTATAACCCTTCGGATGAGCTGTTTGATATTTTTGAAGAACATGATCAGAGGAAGGATGTTACCGTTGCAAGGGGCTGGACAGACGCAGAAGGTGTTTATCATCTGATTAACCCCAGCGGGCAGGGGGCTAAAACATATACTAAAAAATACCTTACTTCTATTCCCCGCAGTGGAGATAGCCCCTGTAACTGGAAAGTGATCCGTTACGCCGATGTCCTTCTTATGCTGGCGGAAGCGCTGAATGAAAACGATAAGACGCCGGAAGCGCTTACTTATGTAAACAGGGTCAGAGAACGGGCTGGAGTAGCGGCTTATCCTGCTGTTATATCGAAGGATGATTTGCGCGAGGAAATTTACGATGAACGTCGTCGGGAATTATCGTTTGAAGGCCACCGGATATGGGATTTGTTTAGAACGGGACGCGTCTTGCAAGCATGCGGACCGTTAGGAATGCAACCTCACATGGTTCTCTTCCCTATTCCTCTTGCTCAAATACAGGTAATGAACAATCCAGCCATTTTCCCGCAAAATCCGGGATGGGATTAATTTATATAAATGAAATATGATAGATAAACAAGTACAAAATGGAAGTTCACGACGTGACTTTCTGAAAAACAGCGTTGCGTTGACCGCCTTATTGGCAATGGATCCGTTATCAGGCTATGCCGCTATGAATGAAAAGACGAATGTGGCAGCTTCGCGAAAAATGCACGGCATCCAGATTGGCGCTGTTTCGTTTGTAGACGAAGGGGTAAATAAAGTGTTAGACTACTTGCAGGAGCAGGTGAATATCAACACACTCTTTATTACGGTTTTCACCTATGGAAGAGGATTGGCCGGACGGCAAATACCGGGGCAGCCTATGCCCGATCACGGTTCGCAGGAATCGGACGAGAAAACTTTTCATGGAGGCAATTATGCCATAGCAAATCCGGAGTTTTATGCTCGCACGATCTTAAAAGAAACGAGGGCGACGGAACATGGAAACTTCGATGTTCTCGCCGCCGTTCTTCCGGAAGCCAGGAAAAGAGGGATGCAGGTTTTTGCCTCCGTGGAAGATCAATGGCGTCAGGATGTTCCCGGGATTACCGGGCTGAGTGAATTTGATTTATATGGGCGCAGAGCTAACACGCTTTGCCTTTTCAACCCGGATGTGAAAACGTTCTGGACGGCATTGGTAGCCGATCTTTGTTCCTCCTATCCGATTGATGGCGTTTTGTTCTTTAACGAACGAAACGGGCCTTTTCTTTCAGCGCTCGGGGCCAGCCATTTTCAAAATATAGATTCATCGCGCGCAACCTGCTTTTGTGATCATCATAAGAAAGTTTCTATTGAACATGGCCTTGATTTTGAACGGGTAAAAGAAGGATATCGTAAATTGGATATGTTTGTTCAACAATCACTTCGGGATATTCGCCCCAGCGATGGATATTATGTGGAGTTTCAACGTTTACTGCTCAATTATCCCGAGATAACCGCATATGATGAACTCTTTGATTTTGGGAAACATCAAATTTTGAAAGATGTATATACCACGGTTAAATCCATCAACAAAAAGTTGAAGGTAGGGTTTCATATTGAGCATGTCAATTCTTTCAATCCCCTCTTTCGCGCTACGCGTAGCTATGAAAATCTGGCTGGCATGGCCGATTTTCTGAAAGTAGTATCCTATAATAACTGCGCAGGCGAACGTTATGCCAATTTTATCCGGAACATTGGCTCTACCGTATTTCGGGACGTCCCTTTGGAGTTGTTGATGCGGGTTAACAATCGCCTGCTCAATTACAGTGAAGATGAACCTTCGTTGGATCAGTTGGCAATGGCTGGTTTTTCGGCCGATACGGTTTTCCGTGAAACGCAACGGGCTGTTCAGGGCGCGAATGGAAAATGTCTTATCCTGCCGGGGATCGATGTCAATATTCCTACCGGAAAGAACAGTCGGAAAGCTTCGGAGCAGGATACATACGAAGCCACCCTGGCAGCTTACCGAGGCGGAGCAAATGGCGTAATTCTCTCGCGTAAGTATTCGGAAATGTACTTAGCCAACCTGAGAGGCGCCGGACGAGCCATTCGCGAAGGAAACAGACTGTGATTGTATAATGCTTAAAATGAAAGAAAATGATTGATCAGGAACAGAGAGTAATAGAAAAGATCAGCGCACAGAAAGTGATTGGTATACAAATAGGCGCTGAATCTTTCATAGACGAAGGAGTGGAACAGGTATTGGATACGTTGCAGGAAAAAGGCGCCGTTAATACGCTTTATGTTTCAACGTTTACATACGACCGTGGTATCCATGGACGGCCGGGAAGAAATTTTCCCGACCATGGGATACCGGAACCCGACACAGATCGCTATCATGGCGGAAATTATGCTACGCCTCATGCCGGGTTTTATAAAAATACCCGGATAAAAGGCGAATGGTTAAAAGCGCCTGATTTTGGGGATGTGGACATTCTGGAAAAGGTTATTCCGGCAGCGCGTAGACGACGCATGAAAGTGTATGCTTCCGTGCAGGACGGGTTCAATTATCCGGAAGACGTTACAGCATTCAGGGAATTTTATGAAGAGAACCTGGGTGGTCAGAAAGGAGGCGCTATGTGTTTTTATGCCCCGGATGTGCGTGAATTTTGGAAGGCAGTATGCGTTGATCTTTGTACTTCGTATGATATTGATGGTATCCTGCTTTTCAATGAACGGGGTGGCCCTTTTCTGAATGCGTTGGGTGCTAGCCACAATCAAAGCGTTCAATCATCACGGGTAACCTGTTTCTGTGAACACCACCGGAAGGCTGCCGAAGCAAACGGGATTGATTTTGAACGGGCAAAAGAAGGATATCGCAAACTCGATGCTTTTGTACAAGCTTCGCTCAGCGGCAATCGACCGGTGGATGGTTATTACGTGGCGTTCGAGCGACTTATGTTTGCCTGTCCTGAAATATATGCCTGGAACCAACTTTTTGATTGGGGTAAAAGCCAGATACTGGCCGATGTATATGAAGCCGTGAAAAGTGTAAAGAAAAACCAGCAGGTAGGCTTTCACATAGAGCATGTTAATTCCTTCAATCCGTTTTACAGGGCGACACGCGGGTATGGCGATATGGCGAAGATTGCCGATTTTCTGAAAGTCGTTGTATATAATAATTGTGGAGGCGAACGCTATGCCGGTTTTGTACGTAATGCAGGCTCAATTATTTTCCGGGATGTACCACATGAAGAATTGATGCATTTCAACAATTATTTGTTGGGGTACAGCGAGAAAGAAGCTTCGATGGACGAATTGGCAATGGCTGGTCTTTCGCCGGATTATGTTTATCGTGAAACCCGGAGAGCTCTGGAAGGCGTACGGGGACAGCGGTGCGACATTTTGCCCGGAATAGACATAAACATTCCGACGGGAAGAAACAGCCGGGTACAGTCGCCCGAAGATGCATACGAAGCTACGCTGGCAGCATTAAAAGCCGGAGCGCAGGGGGTTATCCTTTCGCGAAAATATTCCGAAATGACGCTGGCTAATTTGGAAGCAGTAGGACGTGCCACACGTAATGTGGGTTCCCTTAAAGTAGAAACTTCAGGTAATCGCTTTCATTTTTATTGACAACCCTCATTTGTAAGAGCATGTAAGAAAGAAATGTGTTAAAGTAGGAGGACCCGGAAAAAGAACTGATCGAAACGATTGTGTTATAGAAAGAAAAAGGCTACCTTTGTTTCGTCTAAAGAAATTATCGTAGAAAATGATTGATAGGATAAATGCGCTGCTTCGCGAAGTAGAGGAGATGAAAGCAGCGAATGC
>JAISDJ010000016.1 GCA_031264865.1 Tannerellaceae bacterium
TCAAGATTCGAACTTGAACAAACAGAACCAAAACCTGTTGTGCTACCATTACACCATGAGACAATCTGATGCTTTATTCAAAAGCGATGCAAAGGTAAAGAATTTCTTTTGCTATGCAAGCATTTCGCCGTTTTTTCTTTTTTCAATAAATATTATTTCAAAAAATGTCCGGCAATTCCAATGAAGGTTCCGATAATGATTGCGTTCACGGTGATAATCGGCAATGGCTTTTTGTCTGTATGTCCAACGTGTATTAATATCGGTATCATTAACGCAAAAGAGATGAATCCTCCTTCCAACCACCAGGGGATATGCGGCAAGTCAATATTCACGATAATAATCGATATGAAGAAAAAATAAACAAATGCAGCTATCGTTGAATATTTCGGTAGTTTCTGTATTATCATCGGTATGATATCTATTATTCCTGCTACAATTCCGATGATTACGGATAATAATAATACATCCATTATTTTGTTTTTTTTAAGTTACACATCAAAAATTTATTGCCACAAAGATATGGTAATTCAAACAAAACCCTGTGTTTTTATGGCTTATTGAAGAAAAAACATAGCTCGACCCTCTTGCATAGAATCCAGGCGAGGTCTGAAGGTCATGCTATCGTGTTAAAAATTTAATGCCTACCTTTTTTCGAAGAGGTAGGCAACTTTTAAGAAAAGGCTTATCATATCAATCTCAAGGGATTTCAAAACAATAACATAAGGGTAGAAAGGATAGTGACTACAATGATAAATGTACGATAACTTCTTTCCGGCACTTTCTTTACAAAATAAATACCTATTACGGCACCAATTATCATAAAGGGGATGGTGAGGGTATTGAGAGTTACGGTTGTAATGGAGATATTATCCCACACAAATAGTTGAAGAGGAAGTTTGAGGTAATTGACAACAAGGAAAAACCAGGCGCTTGTTCCTACAAAACTATACTTGGGTAAACGCATGGAAAGAAGGTAAACCGACATAACCGGACCGGCGGCATTCCCTATCATCGTAGTAAAACCGCCCATTAATCCAAACAAAGGCGCATACCACCAAGCAGTAAACATTTTATTATCTCGTCCTTTCTTCTCCATCCAGAACATGACGGCTAAACCTGAAAAAATACATATAGCCATTAATCTACGGAATTCATCAGCAGGGATAAGTTTATCTATGGCTATCGCTACAAAGAAACCGACAATCGCAGCCGGAAGAAGTTTGAAAACATATTTCCACTCCGCTGTACGGCGATAGTAAAAAACAGCAATTAAATCGGAAAAGCACAACATGGGAAGAATCAACCCGGTAGATGGCTTCGCTCCGAAATTGACAGCCATAAGCGGGATAGCCAACAGGGTAATTCCCTGAATACCGGTTTTGGACATACCTATCAGCAAGGCACAAACAAAAAGAAGTGTCCAATCATACGGTGTATGCATCCAAAGAGAGAAATCGGGCATCGGTAACTTTCTAAATCAGACGCAAAAGTAACAGATAAATAGGTATACCAGGGTGTTTTGTAGAGAAAATCCGTATATTAGCAGCTTGTAATAAAAAAGAAAAGAGTATGGAAACGGCCCTGTTTGTTATTATTTTGCTATTGCTATTTATGTGGTTTAACCTGCTGAGTAAAATACAAAAATTCCAAACAAAGATAGACGAGCTGACAAAAGAAGTAAAAGCACTAGGGAAATCTGTTGATATTCCCAAAACGGAAAAGAAAGCAGAAATTATCAAACGTCCGCCGGTAAAAGAAACGCAACAGCCGGTAAAACCGCAACCGATCATCGTTGAAGAGGCGTCTAAACCAAAAGTAAAAATCAAAAAAGAAAGAACTCCCTTCAATTATGAAAAATACATTGGAGAGAATCTATTTGGAAAGATTGGTATCCTGATTCTGATTATCGGCATGGGATTTTTTGTAAAGTATGCTATCGATAATAACTGGATAAACGAAGTATTACGTACGATTCTTGGCTTTGCTGTCGGCGGCGGATTAATTGCCCTTTCGTGGGTGTTACGAAAAAAATACCATGCATTCAGTTCTATATTAGCAGGCGGTGGTTTTGCTATTTTCTATGTTACGGTAGCCATTGCTTATCATTATTATGGATTATTCGGCCAATCGGTTGCTTTTATCATTCTCGTTCTGTTTACTATGCTCATGTCGGGGTTGGCTGTTTTGTACGACAGACGCGAATTGGCGCTCGTAGCGCTTGTCGGTGGTTTCGTCGCTCCATTCTTAGTTAGCAATGGTTCCGGGAATTATATGATTCTATTTACGTACGTATTGATATTAGACATGGGTATGTTCGGCCTTTCCCTTTATAAGAAATGGGGAGAGTTGCCCATTGCCTGCTTTGTTTTGACTTGGCTTACATTCGGCCTTTATTTAGTAAGTACCCATTTCTCTGTTGCCGGAAACATCAAACTGATCCGGTTACTTCTGTTTGCTACTTTATTCTATCTGATATTTCAAGCGTCCGTTGCTCCTATTATACGAATTAACCGGCAACGTATCAATCAATTATTAATAGGAGTCATTATATTAAACAACTTCATATTCCTGTATTATGCCCTGACACTCCATTGGGGTATGCGCAATATCCCTAGCTTGGGAGGGCTGATTACACTGTTCGCCGCTTTGATTAATGCCGGTACTTTCTTTTGGATACGAAAAAGGGGTGAGCGTTTTCCGTTCTTACGCCAAACGTTCCTTTGGTTATCCTTGACATTTGTATCTATTACGTTCCCCATTCAATTGGAAGGTTCTATGATTACGGTATTCTGGGCGTCGGAATTGATTCTCATTATGTTGTTTTATTCCCGTTTCCGGGGCAAAGCCTATGAGTTCTTTATATTGTTATTAACGGCCCTTACCTTAATATCCTATCTGATGGATATAAGAAATGTTCTTGACTGGGGAGCTTCGCCTGATGAATCTATTTTTATTAACGGACATTTCCTTACCGGTTTGCTTGTTGGAACATCTTTCTTAGTTTGCGCTTTTTTATTGGAAAAGATAAAAGACCGCATACCTGCAAACGGCTGGATAAAATATTCTCCCCATAATGCTCTTGCATTGATTATGGCTTCAATGGTATTCTACATGGCTTTTGTACTTGATTTTTATCTTTATATCGAAGATGAACTATTTGCATTAGCCTTGATACGAGTATTTACTATCTCTGTTTTATTTTTGCTGACGTGGTTATTTCATTCCCGTTTTGGATTACTTCCATATATAAAAGTATATATGATATTGTTCGGTCTCTCAACATTAGCCTATATCAGCCTGTCTAATTGGATAAACAATGCTTATGATAGCGATGCTATGTTGCGCGTTTTCCAATGGGCAGCCTTACTAATAATCATCGCGCATGGTATCTACATCATCGGGTATTATTATAAACAAACCCGCTTCACTACAAAGAAAGCAAAAGGAATTATCCTGTACCTTAGTCTCTTATTCATTCTCCTGTTAATCACAACTACTTACAACGTATTAAGCCAGTTCTCTCTTACCGATGAAGCCAATGCCGGATTATCGGTTTCACTCGGAATAGCCGGTTTTACTCTAATGGCTTTAGGTATGCGCTTACATCTGAAACCGCTACGCATCATCAGCTTAGCCACCTTCGGAATCGTACTCCTAAAATTGGTTATCGTAGATTTATGGTCGATGCCAACGATTGGAAAGATTATCGTTTTCATCATCTTGGGAATACTGTTGCTTGTCCTTTCATTCCTATATCAAAAGCTGAAAGTCGTATTGTTTGATGATAAAGATATGCCTTAAAAGGGATACTATATTTCTCGTTTCCTCTTATTACTCAAGAAATATGTTCCCAATCCTATAACGAGATTACTTAACCCGATTAAGCATTCAAAAAGGTTGTTTATAAAGGTAAAGCTAATCATCCAAATAGATATTGCAATAAAAAATAGTTGAAACAGAGGGAACAATGGACTTTTAAATCCTTCTACAGATGAATTGTCGTTTTTTGCTCTTAAAACGAATGTGCCGCCTACAACCAAAAGACTTGAAATTGATAGCAACACCCCACAGTAAATCATAATCTGTTCAAATGTTCCGGAAACCAACAAAATGGCGCTTATTGAGAACTGCAACCATAAAGCCCTAACGGGCATTCCGCTGGAATTACTTCTAAAATAGTTCCACAAGCGATGCTCTTTGGCAATACTTGCTGTCACACGTGGACCTACCCAGACCATTGCGCTTATTCCTGATATTAGCAATAACGAGATTGCTGCACTGAATATCTTTGCCGGTTGATCTCCCAGCATATATTCAACAGCTATGGTTCCCACGTTCAACTTGCCGGTTAATTCCGTCAATGGCACATGTTTCAAGAAGACAAATTGTAATAATGTATATAGTATCGTAACCAATAGTGTTCCTCCAATTAAAGCAATAGGCAATGCTTTTCTGGGGGATCTGAATTCTTCTGTTATGTATGTTGCCGCATTCCACCCTGAATAGGAGTAACTTATGTATATTAAACCGACAGCAAAAAAAGAGGAACAAATTTCGCCTATGTATGGTTTGTTAAAATTTATGGCATTTTCCCTTCCTTCCGGCAGCAGTAATCCTATAATGATAATTACAGCTACCAATAAGACTTTCAGCAAGGTAGTTATATTCTGAAACTTCGAGCTCGAATTCAGATTGAAGCTATGAATAAGTGTAATGACTGCAATCAATGCAATACCCATAACTTTAGGATAAGCAACTGTTACCGGTAGATATTCGGTAAAAGCGATAACAGCGAGAGCAATAGGAGCAGCAAAACCAACGGTCAGCGATATCCATCCTGATAAATAGCCTATTACCGGATGATATATCTGAGAAAGGAAAGAGTATTCGCCTCCCGATTTCTTTATTACCGTTCCCACCTCTACATAGCTGAAAGCTCCTGAAA
>JAISDJ010000056.1 GCA_031264865.1 Tannerellaceae bacterium
TGCCAGAAACAGTCGTTTCTGCATTTCATTTAGTTGTGGCAACATCATTTGTATCCGCTCTTCCATAATGTTTTCACCTCATTTGTCTTGATAAAAACATTATACCACAATCATCCAAACAGTCAAGTTATTATTTCACAGTTCCTATGCGAAAGAACTTGCATCGTCCACATCAACTATAGCGGGGACGGGAGTAAGGATCATGCAGGTGACGACAAGCAGCAATCAAGTAACAGTAAAATTCAGCGTGAACAAGACAATAGCCGCGCAGAAGATGTGGTCGGGTTCGCTGAATGTCATCGTATTAAAGGGAAAGGCTACGAAGACGTCGCAGATAACACTTAAGACAGTAGGATAAAGTTAGTATTCTTAGACCGACTCTGCGGCTAAGCAGGCGGAGCCGGTCTATACCAATATGCTCGACTCAACTAAACAGCATGACCTAAAACCGCAGACAAACAGGAGGGATAGACAGTGAAAAGACAAACTGTGAAAAGACTGATGTCAACATTACTGACAGTGACACTTATCTTTACTTGTGTGATAAATGAGGGACTGGTACTTGCCTTCGGAGATAGCTTTGGCGAAGCTGAGCCGGAATATACCTCATATACACCGTATGAAAGCGTTGCCCAGGATTCCGGGGATCTAGATATAACAGGCGCAGAGCTTGAGGATACAGATATAACAGATGGTGAGGCAGAATTTGAGGACGAGGATATAACAGGCGAGGGTATTGAGCCTGAGACGCCGATCCTAGAGACGCATCAAATAACAGAAGAAGAACTAGATGCCATAGCGATCGAGGTTGCGTCAAAGAGCGCGTTAACGTCATCAGGTTCATCTTCGCCGCTAAACGAAGAAGGCGAAGGGACAACATCTCCGGGAGGGGCATCGTTTGACCCTCAAGCGGTTGGGAACACTGTGGATAGAAACAGATATCCTGTGGGACCGTTCAGCTTTGATACGGCAAGAACTGAAAATATAAGTCAGAACACAGGCGCTCTCCAGTATAGAGAAATAGATGTGGTTTTCCCCGGTAGGAACGGACTTGATATAGCCTTGGGTATAAAATATGATTCAAGCAAAGCTGAAAAGTTGAGTATTGAGGAAATAGAAAACGAAAATAAAACGACAGATAGGCGCCCTTCAACCGGAGATAACATTCTGCGCGATTTCGCGTATGGTTGGTCGTTTACATTCACTTCAATGAGTTGGGAAGGTGGGAAGCCATACTTCACCCTTGCTGATGGGCGCACATATGCATATAACGAATATGCGCCGGTGTGTAATCTGACAGGGAATGCTACTACCAGCGTTATGGCGGAAAAAGTCGATGAAGATGAGTTCTTCTATGCCAGACGTGGGTCGAGCTACCGTCTGACTTATGAAGACGGCAAGAAAGAGTATTTCGACGATAAAGGATACCTTATAGGCATTGTTGATAGATATGGAAATACCATCACATTCATGTACAGTGTGTGGTACGGCACGAATTATGTTGTGGAAATAAAGGACACGTATGAAAGATACATTACACTGCAAAGGCCTAACAGTGAGGAAGACCCCGAGAATGTAATACTGCTAATGCCGGATAGGACGAAAATGAAATATTTGGTTGACGGTGATACATTTTGGGCGAAGGTCGGGTTTTCAGGCGAGGCCACAATTTATGATACGGATTTTGCCGAAGCGAACTTCCATCCGACATGGAGGCCAACAGGAAAGATGACAATGGATGCGTTTTACAGTGATATAACGCCTCACATTAGCGGCTCAGCAGATCCAGGAGTTGGTTGGCGTTTCGTGGCATTGTTAACAGGGATACATTATCCTGATGGAACAAGTACAGAATATGAGTATTATACAAAAACCAGCTCGCATTTACACCACAATGGTGACATACATACAAATTGTAAACGTTTATCACAGTTCGCTACCATGGGAAGACTGGGCTTTGAAGCCATCGCTGCGATGAAGGAGCGAAAGGATAAAATGGCTGGCAGCAATGTAGAATATAATAAGCGTACATATTCATATAGCACGAGCGGCTCCAACAATCTCGAAAATTACTCGGGATTCCTTAACATTGCAAATCCTAACAGCGATAACAATACCGCAGGTACATTGTCTGCGGCGCATTCATATTACACATATATGATAGATGAAGCAAGGGGCGTGAATTATAGTTTCTTTTATGACAATAAGCACAACAAGAAAGAAGAAGAGAGGACAAAAGCCGGAGTCCTATTCTACAAAGAAAAACCAACAAACTACTTTTCAGCGGTCGATGGCGTGCTAACGGCGCTGCCGAAAAATATAAGATATGAAATAGAGGGACAGGTATATGAAGAGACATATAACTACGACATCACTGGAAGGATGACAAACTATAGCACGGATATACCGACCAGCACCGGAACGGTGAACTATACCGAAGTCATGGTATATGATAACGGCACGGGTCTGCTTCTTAGCAGGACGCATAAAAAAGACGCAAACACGACGGTTATTGAAACGAATACACTGACATCTAATGGCAAGTCAATAGAAAAATCCGAAGTGAAGGAAGGAGGCGTACTCAAGAAGAGAACCATATACAACTACAATGCCGACCATACTTTAAACTGGAGACAGGACTATAAGACAGAGACGTCCTATATACAAACAAACTACGCTTATGATTATACCCTTGGCATAGACGATCAATATGATACATATACAGTCATAGTGAGTAAAGGCGGAGTGAGTGAAAAGACCGTATATAATATGCGTGGATTTGTCGAGTCCTTTACCGATGGAAAGAGTAATACAACGACATTTTTTTATGATGCGAGCGATAACCCGAAAAAGACTATTTACCCGGACTCTAAAGCCAAGCAATATAATTACAGTCCATGGGAAAATTCCGTACAAGTCTATGATGAAGACGGCCACTGGGTGAAGTACTACTATGCTCCAGACGGACAAATAAAACGTATAGTAGAAAATAACACAACTGTGAAGCAGTTCGAATACGACCAAGCATATAGGCTTAAAAAAGAGACGGACGAAGCGGGAGCCACCTGTGATTATGAGTATGACCATACGGACAGGCTCAAGGTTAAGACGATAAAAGAGGCTGTTAGGTCATCCGCGTTTACTCTCTGATGATACGGATTGAAAGATGTTATCCACCACTGAGGTTCCTGCGGGGTATATGAGGCTATGTGGGTTCCGTCAGTATATCTTAATGTCATCGTCATCGACAGCGTAATGGAAAATCAAGTCATAAAAGGGATTGTATCCGAAGTTTTTCCGCCAAGCATCCAGTAGTGTATGGTAAATTCCTTTTTCGTCTCTGAAAAACCCAAACTTTTTAATGGATAGTTCAAGCACCGCGACAAAATTCACTGAAACTAATATTGACAATATCATTTAATAGTTGCGGAGTACCAACAATCATCCATTTTCTTTAGATTACCAGATGGAATTGTTCCGAAATTAAAATCCATCGCATTAATACCACTATCATCTGATACATAAACCAAAACCTTATCTCGCAATCTCCCATTGTGCACGTAAAACATAATCTTTAAAACGCCTTTTTCCCCCTGCACAAATATTGTCCCGGTAGAAGACGTTAACCTATATGGAACCATATATTCATACATATTTATTCTATACTCTGATATAGTTCCATTTTCGACCATTTCTACTATTTTCATTCTATCGTTCTTATTCATTTCATAGTTCAAGTTTGTATAAAAATCGGTCATAGGTATAATGAAAACACAGAATGCCACTGATGCATATATGAATACCGGAACAAATGATTTCCATTTTTCTGTATTTAAATTTCGAATTGCATGAATTACTGCACCAAATGTTGAAATAACAAATATAATAGCATATACTGCACACACAAGAAGATCTAATAGTCCCAGCATAATCCCAAGCCCAAAAGATTTTGCATTTGCGATTATATACAAATCATATTTAAATAACTGAAATAAAACAAATATGCTTGTAACTATTATACATGCTTTCATAATTATAAACCAGCCTTTCGTAGAAAGGCGCCAGCGGGTTATGAAACCCTATTGCCTATTGCCTTTCGCTTTTTAATGATTTTGTGTTATGCTCGGGTATGGAAGCATCAGCATACTACAGAACCCGAGGATGTGAGTGGCGGGGCTGTATAGCAACAACCCCGCAAACTCATATGGTGTCGGCCGCCGTCATGGCATCAACGAATGGCGCAAACAACAGCCCATAAACTTATCTCTTACAAATGCAATGATGCTTGCATGGAATCATCGGATCGGTATTGGATTACCGTGTTTAACATCCTCTGAAACCGTGTTAGGTTGCGCTCTCACACCCGAAGTACGCCAGGTCGCAAAAGGGTAACAAAACTGACCGAAAAGATGCTAAATGGGTCTGCAACCTGTTCATGTGCGATATGACCAAACCAAGCTTTATTCCGCCGCCAGATATCCGTCACCTTCGCGACTTGATGCGTCATCGGTCAAAACTGACCAATATTTCAGCTTCCAAAATTCGTTTTCGCACTATCTTCCACTGTTAGCTATACTAGCGAGCGATTGTATTTGCTGTAATTAAGCGACAAGTTCGACCTTTTCCCCATTGTCATTTATGGGAACAAAGGAATATTCATTGATAGGAGCGAGAGTATCAAATAGC
>JAISDJ010000094.1 GCA_031264865.1 Tannerellaceae bacterium
TGAAGGCAAGAACATTTGCACAAGTAGCGCCAACATTACCGACGCCAACAACTGTTACTTTAGACATAATAATACGTTTTAATATGTTTATTTATAAAAAGATCTTCCGCTATTAAAAACCAGTGCAAAGGTACAATGTATTATGATATAAAGAAATTTTTCCTTATAATTTTATGGTTCGTTTGTACATAAGCATGGTTGTTTCTTTATCTAAAGAACGTCTCCTTTCGCATAGGAGGCATACAGGTAGCCGGGGCTTTCATAATTGATGTATCGTATCGCTTTGCCCAACGAACAGCCTGCTCCCTTAGTCCGGTACAATAAAACCCTGTGCCAAAGTCTTTGGCATATATCCCTTTTATAATCTCAGGATGTTCTATCGGACAATATCCACCGTGATAAATTTCCATAGGTTATTATTTACATTATTATTCTACGTATAATACCAGGCCTTTGAGGTATTCACCTTCAGGGTGGTAGATGTTGACGGGATGATCGGCGGGTTGCGTCAGTTGGTGGAGGATGCGTACGCTTCTGCCTGATTGTGCGGCGGCGCTGAAAACGGCCAGCCGGAAATTTTCTTTGCTTACCACTTGCGAACAAGAGAAGGTGAAGAGGATACCACCCGGTTGTATCTTTTCAAAAGCTATTGCATTGAGTTTGCGGTATCCTTGTAACGCGTTTCTTAGTACGTTTTTATGTTTGGCAAAAGCCGGTGGGTCTAATACAATCAGATTATAATTATGTCCCATTTTTTCCAGGTACTTAAAGGCATCTTCTGTATAAGCTTCGTGGCGGGTATCGTTGGGAAAATTAAGTTCTACATTTTTCTTTGTCAGGAGAATGGCTTTCGACGAACTGTCTACCGAATGAACCAGCCCGGCTCCCCCACGCATGGCATAAAAAGAGAAACCACCTGTGTAGCAAAACATATTCAGTACCGAACGGTCTTTGGCGTAATGTTCCAGCAGGGTGCGATTGTCTCGTTGGTCTACAAAAAAACCTGTTTTCTGGCCTTTCTGTCGATCTACATAAAACTTCAGGCCATTTTCCATGGCAATATCTTCTTCTACTTCTCCACCGTATAGATAGCCGTTCTCACTATCTAGATTGGCTTTAAAAGGAAGGGTTGTTTCGGACTTATAATAAATATGCTGCAATGCGCCGCCTAAAACACGTGTCAGCGCCTCAGCTATTTGATGACGTGCGTAATGCATACCTACCGAGTGAGCTTGTAGAACTGCTGTATGCGAATACACGTCGATAATTAGTCCGGGAAGGTTGTCTCCTTCACCATGCACCAACCGGTATGTATTGTTATTCTTTACCCCGGCTAACCCCAATGACAGGCGTAATGTATAGGCCGCCTGAAGCCGCTGCTGCCAGAAATCGTTATCGATATTCGTCTGTTCGAACGATAGTACCCGTATGGCAATACTACCTATTTGGTAGTGCCCGATAGCCAGGAAACGTTGGTTGGCTCCATAGACTTCCACAATATCTCCTTCGTCTGGTTTGCCCTCGATGGATTGTATCGCTCCGGAGAATATCCAGGGATGGAAACGTAGAAGGGATTCTTCTTTCTTAGGTTTGAGAATAACTCTGCTATATTTCATTATCCTGCTTTAGTTTATTATATATTTTCAGGCATGCCCAAGCGTCCAATGCTGCATATCTTTGCTGGGAGTCAGATAATTTATCGGCTTCCCAGTTCGAGAGACGTTGTCCCTTGGATATCTTTTTACCGAATAAGATAGCATATATCTTTTGCAGACTGGCGTCTCCAATACCGAATTGTCCTACATAATTTTGCAAATCGAGGAAGTTGTGCGGCTCGATATCCGAACGTTTCTTTATCGCCCCAAAATCATCACGTAGAGAAAGTCCTATTTTTAATATAGTATCATTTGATAAAAAATCTTCCAATGCTTTCGGGACGCCTATCTTATTCAGTC
Source organism: Tannerellaceae bacterium (assembly GCA_031264865.1). Lineage (GTDB taxonomy): Bacteria > Bacteroidota > Bacteroidia > Bacteroidales > Tannerellaceae > DFXE01. The sequence goes on from JAISDJ010000094.1 coordinate 1,956, forward strand.
GGAACAAGAAACAGACATTTTCCGTAGCTATTTGCATCAAAGCGATTTTAAACCGCTGTCCTTTTGTAAAACTCGGACGGGTTTCCGTATCAAACCCTACCTTTTCGTATTTCGATAAATACTCAACAGCACGTCCGGCATCTTTCTTCGTTTCTATTATTATTGCCCGGCCTTTAAATTCCTCCACAGGAAGAAGCGCTATTTGTTCTTTCGTTATTGAATGCGTATACTGCATCATTCTGTTTCGTTCATTTCTAAATACTCCTCTTCACTGTAACGTATGGCATGCAGAGCTTTCAATGCGTTTAATAACCGTTGCCCCCAGTATTCTTGAAAGTTTATCCTGCACAATGCCACAGCATTTTGCATAACCTCTTCATTCCCTTGCCTGAACAAAGAAATAAAGTTGCCAGTATCTTGGTAAACATCCGCCAGGTTTTCCGAAATAAATGCAGCTATTGGAGTATCGCTATATTGCATGTCGGGATGAAATGTTTCCAGGTACGTATCATGTTCGCCTAATAAGTTTCCAACTTGATTACGAACCGATTCATACATATCTTCCGTTATGGTATACTCCGGCTCAATTTCGTCATCCGGCAACACATCGGGAAGCAGGGCAGCTTTCAAATATAACAGGGGTAACATCTTCGTCACCTTATCTACAAATTCAAGTATTGTAAACCGTCGTGCCGTTTCCACCAGAGAACAATATTCTAATGCTACGGTTACAAATTCAAGCGTATCTCGCTCGTATATAGGATTTTCAATCTTATCCATACATCTTCTTATCCTCACAATAATATGCAAAAATAGCAAATTAATTAAAAGGAGAAAAAAGGAGAAGAGAAAGAAAGGGGGAAAGGGGAGGAGATTCTTCGTCGTTTTGGATACACATTCCTTTTTTTCCTTTTCCCAACATCATAAGGCGTGTTCTCCTTGTATATTGTATCTATTCTTAAAGCATGTTTAAATTTTATTCAATAATAATTTTATAGAATCGATAAATAACCTACAAAATAATATAAAAATGTCACTTTCTAAGTCACATTCCTTATAAATGACTATATACAGTATAATATAATTGATTTATATATAATTATCGTATTCTTAGATCACCTAAAAAATGATTACATAGTCTTTAGTAAATCATTATGATGACTTTGTAAAAAGATTATAATGGTTTTGTAAAACCATTATAACGATTTCCTAAAGACTATATGATGCTTTTTTGCTGAAACATAACCACGGATTTTCCCAGATATGATGAATGTTTATTTTTTCCGTCACCTTCTTTTATATTGTGAATCATTGATGCGATTTTACTTTTTATCTTTACGTTTTAAACAAGCTTACTGCTTGTAAAAAAAGAACGTTTTCTCATGCAATATTATATTTTTTGCTACCTTTGGCAACGCGAGACTTAAATGTTGGATTATCTCTAAAAAGAAATACGTATATAAATTTATTAGATATGGCGAAAATTAAAGGTGCTGTTGTTGTTAATACAGAACGGTGCAAAGGTTGCAACCTTTGTGTAGTAGCCTGCCCTTCGGATGTATTGGAATTGCATCCCCGCGAAGTCAACAACAGAGGATACCATTATGTTTACATGAAAAGTCCGGACGACTGTATTGGTTGTGCTAATTGTGGTTTGGTCTGTCCGGATGGATGTCTTACTATTTATAAGGTAAAACTATAAAATGACTATGACAAAAGAACTAAATTTGATGAAGGGTAATGAAGCGGTTGCCCATGCAGCTATTCGCTATGGAACAGATGGATATTTTGGTTACCCCATCACTCCGCAATCTGAAATTCTTGAAACCTTAATGGCCGAGATGCCTTGGGAAAAGACCGGCATGGTTGTTTTACAAGCAGAAAGTGAAGTGGCTGCAATTAATATGATATATGGTGGTGCTGCAAGTGGAAAACGAGTAATGACATCGTCGTCCAGCCCCGGTATTAGTCTTAAACAAGAAGGTATCTCTTATTTGGCTGGCGCCGACTTGCCTTGCCTGATTGTTAATATCATGCGCGGAGGCCCCGGACTTGGAACAATCCAGCCCAGTCAGGCCGACTACTTCCAAACCGTAAAAGGCGGAGGACATGGCGATTACCGCCTGATTACCCTCGCTCCCTCATCCGTACAGGAAATGGCCGACTTTGTATCGCTTGGTTTCGACCTTGCTTTTAAGTATTCCAACCCTTGTATGATACTGTCTGACGGTATTATCGGACAAATGATGGAAAAGGTAATACTGCCTCCTTACCGCGAAAGAAAAACAGAAGCCGAAATACGGGAAGAATCACCGTGGGCTGTGCAAGGCAAACCGAAAGGACGTAAACCCAATATCATTACCTCACTGGAACTCGACCCTGCCATTATGGAAGAAAATAACAATCGCTTCCAAACTAAATATAGGAAGATTGAAGAGGCAGAAGTTCGCTACGAAGAGTTTCATTGCGAGGATGCCGAATATCTGTTAATTGCCTTCGGGTCGTCGGCACGTATCTGTCAGAAAGTAGTAGAACTGGCACGCCTGGAAGGTATCAAACTGGGACTTCTACGCCCAATAACACTTTGGCCTTTCCCCAAAGCGATAATCGAAACGTATTCTTATAAGGTAAAAGGTATGCTTTCAGTAGAACTGAATGCCGGACAAATGGTAGAAGATGTTCGCTTAGCCGTAAACGGAAAAGTAAAGGTAGGGCATTTCGGACGCCTAGGAGGAATCGTATTTACGCCCGATGAAATATTGGTTGCACTAAAAGAAAAAATTATAAGGTATGAGTAAGATATTCCGGGGAAGCAAAACCGACGAGCTCCTTACATTATTATTTATGATATTGGCAATAGCCGCAGTTATCTGCTACTTTGCCGTAAGTAACAAAATGGTATTCATGTATCTTGCGGGTATTGCCATTGTAATAAGACTGGCACAATATATCCTCAGGTATTTTAAATAATGATTAATCGCTATGGAACTAATAGATATAATAAAACCGGAAAACCTGGTTTATGATAAACCGGAATTAATGAACAACAATCCCATGCACTACTGTCCCGGTTGCAGTCATGGCGTTATTCACAAGCTGATAGCCGAAGTAATCGCCGACATGGGAATGGAAGAAAAGACAATTGGCATTTCTCCGGTAGGATGTGCCGTATTTGCTTACAACTACTTAGATATCGACTGGGTAGAAGCAGCTCACGGACGCGCCCCGGCTGTTGCCACCGCATTGAAACGCCTGAATAAAGACAAAATGATATTCACCTATCAGGGTGACGGCGACTTAGCTGCCATCGGGACGGCTGAAACAATCCATGCCGCTAACCGTGGCGAGAACATCGTAATCGTATTCGTAAACAATGCTATTTATGGTATGACGGGTGGACAAATGGCTCCTACCACACTGGAAGGTATGCCTACCTCTACGTGTCCTTACGGCCGGGATATTGCACTGAACGGGTATCCGCTTAAAATATCCAATATGTTGGCTCTGTTAGATGGAACCTGTTATGTTACCCGTCAAAGCGTACAGACAGCCGCCGCCGTAAGAAAAGCTAAAAAATCGCTTCGTAAAGCATTCGAAAACTCTATGTTGGGAAAAGGGACATCTATCGTTGAATTTGTTTCTACCTGTTCGTCCGGTTGGAAAATGACTCCTGAACAGTCTAATAAATGGATGGAAGAGCATATGTTCTCCTTCTATCCGTTAGGTGATTTAAAGAATGTAGAATAATAATCGGAAACAAGATGAAACAAGAAATTATTATAGCAGGTTTTGGCGGACAAGGTGTTTTGTCAATGGGAAAGATATTGGCTTACTCAGGATTAATGGAAGGAAAAGAAGTCAGTTGGATGCCCTCTTATGGTCCGGAACAACGAGGCGGAACTGCCAACGTAACGGTTATCCTCAGTGACGATCCTATCAGCTCGCCCATTTTAAACCAATACGACATTGCGATTATCTTAAACCAGCCGTCTTTGGATAAGTTTGAAAGCAAAGTAAAGCCAGACGGCGTCCTAATTTACGATGGATACGGTATCCATGGAGAAATCAAACGGAAAGATATCAATGTCTACCGGATAGATGCAATGGATGCAGCTACCGAGATGAAAAACGATAAGGTTTTCAATATGCTGATACTCGGCGGCCTGCTAAAAGTAGAACCTATGGTAAAGCTGGAGAATGTTATCCTTGGATTAAAGAAATCTTTACCCGAAAGACATCACAAACTACTCCCGATGAATGAATCCGCTATTAAAAAGGGGATGGAGATTATTTGTAAAATGTAATAAAATGATTCATACAATCATCGAATGATGATTGTATGAATAACCGTAGAGCCGGCGTAATCGTTGAGGCTTTTTACTAATTTGTCGCGGCTCAGGGTTAGTTCGTTTCGCAAGACAGAAGAAGTCAGCGAAACGTAGAGAGTGTTGTTCTTTATATAAATATTCCGGGTATATTGTTGAATCGTGGGGCCTAATACTTCTCCCCAAGCCCGTTTGACGCGAATTTCCAGAATCCTTTTGCGTAGTTCTGCATTATCTTTGAAGAAATCATTTAAGACTTCGCCTATTGTTTGTGCATTCTTCCGTCTCATAGTCTCTACATGGCTTGAATTGTTCCTTTTTCTACATGAAATAATGTATAATCATGTTTCATGGCTGACAGAATTTCATCCAGGTACTTCCGGTTTGTATCCGTTATAAAAATTTGACCGAATGTATCCCCACTGACCAACTTGATAATCTGCTCCACCCGGTTGGCATCCAACTTATCAAAGATATCGTCGAGTAACAGAATAGGAGTCGTTCGTCCTTTCTGATTCAGGAATGTAAACTGGGATAATTTGAGAGCTATCAAATAGGTTTTATTTTGTCCTTGTGAACCTATCCGTCGGATTAATGAACCGTTCAATGTCATCTCAAGGTCGTCTTTATGGATACCTGTAGATGTATATCCTAAAACGTAGTCGCGCTCCCTGTTCTTCGAGAGCATCTCCACTAATTCACCCTCTGCTAATTGAGAAAGGTACCGTAAGCCTACCTGTTCGGATGACTGACAGATGTTTTGATAATAATCGTTGAATATAGGGATAAGCTCATCAACCAGCAATTGGCGTTTCTTATACACAAGCTTACTATATAAGTCCAGTTGCATTTCCAACACATCGTACAATGATTGGTCATTCGACTGATTCTTTAATAAACTATTCCTCTGCTGAAGGGCTTTATTATATTGTATCAGTGCGTGAAGGTATTGCTTATCTTGCTGCGAAATGATTAAGTCGAGAAAACGGCGGCGTTCTTCGCTTCCTCCCTGTATCAGATCGGAATCTGTTGGCGATACCATGACTAAAAGGAGCAATCCTATATGCTCGGATAATTTATCGTATTCTTTTTTATTGCGCTTGAATTGTTTCCGTTGCCGGCGACGAATAGCACAAAATATCTCCTCTCCCCTACCCTCATAATCATAGCTTCCCTGAATCACACACATCTCCTCACCTGCAAGTATGATTTGATTATCCGAAGTATGAAGGTGGCTCTTACAAAAAGACAGGTAATAGATAGCATCCAAAAGATTCGTTTTACCCATACCGTTATTACCGAAAAAGCAATTCATCTTAGGGGAAAAGAGTATCTCTGCCTGTTGTATATTCTTGTAGTTGAGAACAGAAAGCTTATTTAGTATCATTACACCACATTAATGATACAAAATTAAAAAATATAGTTCGAAATGTGGATTATATCCGTAAAAAAAACTACTTTTGCGCTTTGAATTGCAACAGGCAATCACTAAAAAGAATTTATTAAACGTATAAATACATTATGGCTACTACTAAAGGAAAGAGCAAAGGCAAAGAGTTAGAGGTTGGTGAAATTGTCTCTAGATCAGAACAGTTTCTTGAAAAAAATCAAAAGAGCATCAGCTACGGAGTTATCGGCATTATACTTATTGTCGGAGCCATTCTCGGAATCAGGCATGGCTATTTGGTCCCAAGAGAAAAGAAAGCAGCCGCTGCAATGTTTAAAGGTGAAAACTATTTTGCCATTGATTCCTTTGCCCTTGCTTTAAATGGCAACGGATTGGATTATTTAGGTTTTGAGTCCATTATCGATGAATATGGAAGTACAAAAGCCGGGAATCTGGCAAAAGGTTATGCAGGTGTTTGCTATTTTAAATTAGGCGATAACGAGAAAGCGATGAAGCTATTAAAATCTTTTAGCGGAAAAGACGATATGGTCTCTCCGGCTCTTATCGGACTCGTTGGAGATTGCTATGTAAATGCCGGGAATATAGCAGACGGCATTAGCTATTTCGAAAAAGCAGCCAAAGCAGCAGATAATGAAACAATAAGCCCTGCATTCCTTAAAAAAGCAGGTATTGCTTATGAGCATCTTAAACAATATAATGATGCCGTAAAAGCTTATACTACCATCAAAGAAAAATATTATAATTCAATGGAAGCATCCGATATTGATCGATTCATAACACGCGCTTCCGAATTAGCAAAAAAATAATGCTTCGTAAATATATTATTAACATATAAAAGGCTGCCTTTCGAGCATCCTTTTTATTTTATTAAAAATAAATTATGGCTACAGCTTATCAAAATTTATCCGACTACGATTTTAACAGTATACCTGATGCTTCAGATATGCGTGTAGGTATTGTCGTTTCCGAATGGAATAAAAATATAACCGAGAAACTTTTAGAAGGCGCATGCAATACATTAGAGAAGCATGGAGTTAAAGTTGAAAATATGATTATAAAACGTGTCCCCGGCAGTTTTGAACTTACATATGGCGCCCGGAAATTAGCTGAAAATAGAGAACTTGATGCTGTTATCGTCTTAGGATGTGTTGTACGTGGAGATACTCCTCATTTCGATTATGTATGTTCGGGAGTAACACAAGGTATCACCGAATTAAACTTAATGTATGATATGCCGTTTATTTTCGGCTTATTAACTACCGATACGATGCAGCAATCAGAAGACCGTGCAGGAGGAAAATACGGGAATAAAGGAGATGAAGCTGCAATTACTGCAATAAAAATGATTGATTATTCTTGCAATTTTAAAAATTAATTCTACCTTTGCACACGAAAATAATGGGGGCAGTTACCAGAGTGGCCAAATGGGGCTGACTGTAACTCAGCTGGCTTACGCCTTCGGTGGTTCGAATCCATCACTG
>JAISDJ010000228.1 GCA_031264865.1 Tannerellaceae bacterium
CTGGCTTTAAACGAAGCGGAAAAAGCATTGGAAAAGGAAGAAATACCTGTAGGGTGTGTTATTGTAAGCAATGATTTGGTAATTGCCAAAGCCCATAATATGACCGAAACGCTCCACGATGTAACGGCACATGCAGAAATGCAAGCATTCACCGCTGCCGCCGAATATTTGGGAGCTAAATATCTTACAGATTGTACGCTCTATGTAACCTTAGAACCATGTTTAATGTGTCTGGGCGCATCTTACTGGACGCAGATTCATAAAATTGTATACGCCGCCTCCGACCAAAAACATAAACTCCCCCTTGACAGAAAATACATCCTGCATCCAAAAACACAATACACAGGAGGCGTACTAGAAGAAGAGAGTATGCAACTCTTACGCAGTTTCTTCAAAAGAAAATGAACAAAGGAGAAAGGACGAAAAGGGGAATGGATAATAAGGATGAACAGGCGAAGGAATGAAAGGACGAAAGCAAAAAAAACGAAAAGCTACCTTTGGGGTAGCTTTTCAAGGATTTTACATTTAGTTATACCTTTATTTGCTATGTGGTTATATTAACCAACTAACATTATTTTCGTTCTTGCATCTTTCGTCGATTGCGCCCCGATTGTGGCTTGGTTTTTATATCTTTACGTTTCCACAGTACGTTGCGCTGTGCTATTGATTCTATCCTTTCAGGCTGATACTATCGCCTATGCATCCGTATGTCCATTAATCATTAATCACTAATCGTTAATCACTATTTCCCCCTGTTTTTTACTTTACAATAAATGATTTGACTGTTGATTGCTTTGCGGATTGGAATTTCATATAATAGATTCCCGATGCAAAATTGCCAATATCAATTGTTGCTTCATTGTCTTTGCTTTCAATAACTGTATGAGGAATGAGTTGTCCGGTTATGGAATAAATGGAAATATTGGTAGGCTCATTCATTTGAGGATAAACAATCGTTAAGCGATTTTCTGCTGGGTTTGGAAAAAGATTTATTACAGAATTATGATTGATTGTTTCGATACTGTTGCAGGACAATTGTCGCAATTTTACCGTTTGGATTTCACCGGATAATAGATATATCCGAATATTGGCAGTTCTTTCCGTAGAGAGTGTGTTTGAGGAAAGAGCTTGAACTGTTATATTGGCGTCTCCTTTTCCGCTATTGTTATTTAACAGCAGCCATGGAGAATTTACATAGACAATATTCCATATAGTATTGGAACTAATTTTGAATTGGCTTTTAGCGCCTTCTCCACAACCTAATACAATCTCTTTTACATCAGTAGTCAAAGTATCAATTTGTGGTCTTACCGTAAACTGAATGCTATCTCCCGCTTCCGTAATATCTGTGATAAGAATATTTTCCACAGGAATATCTTTATGGTCAAATGGATGAGGATTGCTCAATGGACCAAAACTTGTCCGATTGTAATCCTTTGTAAAATGTGCATCCCAAGACCTGCCATTTACGGAAGCAGTTCCATTAGGTCTAAACAAATAAATTTCATCAAATACGTTATCCCCGTCATAAGCCGCATTTCCTTTTCCTTCAAATCCGGAATTGATACGATATATCAACAAACCCGAACCGGGGAGATTTGCCTCAAAAATATTGGAACTTGTATTTCTATATTCCAACACAAAATAATCGTTGGTAGAATAAGTGTTGGGACGTAGCAGATAAATTGTCTTTTCGGGAGACGTTCCATTTGCAGGATAAAGGGTGTAAGTTCCGGGAGATGTTATTTCGGGCATGGAATCTATCCAGCCTCCATAGACGTATTTCATGTAAGCCCCTAATCCTTGCGGAGAAGAATAATTTGTAGAAGCCATCAAATCCCATTCTGCAACAGGGTTAACCGGACTATTATTATAACGGTACAGGTCGGGAGCGCTTAATGTGTGCATCATTTCATGGGTAATTACTCCCGGATAGGAAGATTCTTCTATCTGAAAATTGTAATCATATACTCTTTTACCATTAATGGCTACGCTATCACTGTATAATTCCCAACGATGAGGCCATAACAAGCTACTCCATGCACCCGAAGCCCCTGTAACAATAAAACAAACATTATCAACTCGACCATCGTTATTGAAATCTAAATTCATTGAAGAGGGAATGCTGTCTCTAAAGTAATTGACAACTCTTACCAACAATTTATGTTCTCTTTCGGCTTCTTCTCCCGAACTATATCCAAGCGGATTTGTTGCCGAAACAGGACGGAAATAATCTCTGGGAAATGTGTCTTGATAATACATCACCCTCTCTCCAACAGGAGCAGGATAAAAGTGGGTTTTAATATACATTTTTCCATAGGACACGGTTCTATAATAATTATAGAGCGAATTTGCGTCCCAAGAACTTGAATCATTATACATTTCAGACAGAAAGCTGTATGTTTTCGTGTAACCTGTATCATCGGCAAAAGCGATAAAGAAAGCAATATTGTTTATCAAGCCTTCATTTTTTTTCAACGCCTTATGTACAGGAGTTTGATTTTGCTTTTTTTCAATATTCGCCCGTTTGGCTATCCAGGTTTGGGCAGAGATATTTACATTGGGTTCTATACCAACCGCTGCAGGATTAACGCTTCCAACGATATGTTGTGACGGAAGAATCGTATCTCCGCTTTGAATAGCATAAACATAATATCCCGTTTGACGGTCTTGAATAATAGTATATCCTGCCGAATCATGCAACCAATTATGAAATTCATCTCCACTTGCAAAACAATGGATAATGGTTCCATCCGGTTGTGTTATCTGCTGTGGAACATTCTTTAAATAAGCAGCATGTATACTTGAAA